>JANYLD010000067.1 GCA_025363835.1 Armatimonadota bacterium | reverse complement strand
AAAGGCGGCCGGCTCCTTTGACATCGATGCTGTGGCTCGGATGATTTGCGACAAGTTGGTTCGGCGACATCCTCATGTGTTCGGGGATGTTTCGGTCGAGGATGCGGACGAAGTCCTGCGGAATTGGGACCGAATCAAGAGCATGGAGAAGGGCGAGGAGAAGCCTGCTTCTCGGTTGGCCGGCGTTCCGAACGGAATGGCTTCCCTGCTCCGCGCTTATGAGGTTAGCAAGCGGGCGGTACGAGCCGGGTTTGAGTGGCCGGATCTGGACTCGGTCTTTTTGAAGTTGAAGGAAGAAGAGTCCGAGTTGCGGGAGGCGATCGCTTCTGGCGTGCCAGAGCGGATCGAAGCGGAAGTTGGCGACCTGCTGTTCACCGCCGTGAATATCGCCCGGTGGAACGGCGTTGAGCCCGAAGAAGCCCTACGGAAGATGCTGAACCGATTTACCGCTCGATTTCAGCAGATGGAGGCTCTCGCGGAGAAGCCACTCGAAGATCACAGTCTGGAGGAGTGGGACGCGCTTTGGGAGCGGTCTAAGGTTGTGCATCCGTAACGGTGCGTGGAATCATTCCGCGCTCCCGCTGGTGATATGGCTTGTTTTCCGGGTTTGGCCTACTGAAGATACGGAGCACGCCGATACATGGAATAAGCAAGTGTGAACTCGCAGTGCCACAAGCCGCGAGGATTCCGCTTCTCTCCAGGGCACTCTCCCAGCCTTCACCGTAGGGACGCGGTGGAGGCCTTTTTTTGGGTCAGGGGTCGCCGCTATGGATGACATGTTGGAGGACTCGAGCGTTAGTCCTTAAGCGCTGAGAATGCCAGAGCCCAACCGAGTATCCTCATTGTCTTGAGCCCTAAAGCACCGCAGAATACGGATGCGTTTCTTCAGTGTCTGAACTGCAAGAAGATTTTGTTCTCGATCGAGTTCGATCAGAACCTGCGAGTGTGTCCGCACTGTGGACACCACCACCGGCTGTCAGCCCTAAAGCGCATTGAAATAACGTTTGATCCAGGCTCGTTTGAAGAGTTGGATACGGATTTGCGAGCAGTGGATGCGCTTACCTTCCCTGACTATGCAGACAAGTTGGCAGCGGCGGAGCAGAAGACGGGCGCTTATGATTCGGTGGTGTCTGGCTGGGCCGCGCTGGATGGGAAGAAGGTCAGCACGGCGGTGACGGACTTTAACTTCATTGGCGGTTCGATGGGCTCGGTTGCGGGGGAGAAGATCACTCGGACTTTCGAGCGGGCGGCGGAGGCCAAGGCGCCGGCAGTTATCTTCTGCACTTCGGGTGGCGCGCGCATGCAAGAGGGGCTACTTTCCCTCATGCAGATGGGGAAAACTACCGCGGCCGCGCAAAGGTGTTCAGAAGCGGGAGTTCCTTATATCGCGGTGTTCACAGATCCGACGATGGCGGGGGTATTGGCAAGTTACGCCTCTATAGCTGACGTTATCGTTGCAGAACCGAAGGCTTTGATTGGCTTTGCGGGAGCTCGGGTGAGCAAGCAAGCGGGCGTCAGTAAGGTGCCCGACGATTTCCAGACTGCGGAATTTGTGTTAAACCATGGAATGATCGACAGAATCGTGCACCGAAAGGAACTTCGGGCCGTTCTCTCGAATCTAGTCAGCATCCTAGGAGGAAAGCTCCATGTCGGAAGATGCAAATCTTGATACCGTAGGACTGAGCCTCGACCAAGCTCTGCTCAGAATGCAGTCGCTGGAAGAAAGGCTTAAAAAGGGCGAAGATGTGCCCCAAGAAGAGATGGATGAGATCGCGCGGCAGGTTGCCCACGGTCTTGAGGACGCCTTGGACACTTTGAAGTCGATTGTTGGCGAAGAACACCAAGAAGAGATTCAGAAGGAGATGATCGCGGGCATGAGCGACGAGGAGTTTGCGGAATGGTCCCGCAACTATCCTTTGCGCCAAGCGATGCGAATGGAAAGGCAACAGGAGAAGCTAGCAAAGCTGAATGGCTAAGAATTGGAAGGAGTGGGAAAGGCCACTCAGAGAATTGGACGAAGGGCTTGCTAAGCTCAAGATCATCGCCCAGAACTCGGCCGAGCCCAAACGGACCGAGTTGCTGGCGCAGGTCGACGAGCTAGAACATCGTCGCGACAACTACATCGAGGTTATGTACAGCCGCCTTGGACCTTGGGAAAAGGTGCTGGTTGCCCGCGCAGAGCCGCGGCCTTACACCTTGGATTACATTCAGGCCTGCTTTACCGACTTTACAGAGCTCGAAGGCGACCGGCGGTTTGGGGCAGACCATGCCATTGTTGGTG
>JANYLD010000047.1 GCA_025363835.1 Armatimonadota bacterium | reverse complement strand
ACCTGCTCTTTCGCATTTGCCTTCATGCTCCTCTTCCTCGTAATGGGAACAAGGCGTGCATGGGTGGGCTACGTGGGTTTGGTCGTTGCCTTACTGATCGGAATCAGCAGAATCTATCGTGGCGTGCACTGGCCCAGCGATGTCATAGCTGGAATCTTCTTCGGATGCGCGACTGCAGCGATTGTTTATTTGATCATGAGCTGGGTAGAGAGAGGGAACAACACCGATATTTCGCTGCACAAAACAAGGGAGGAGCTCTGACCGCTCTCCAAGCGATAGCGGAGGCAACCATAGGAACGCCCTATGAGGGGGCGCTTTGGCTTGTTGGCGGTGCTGTGCGAGACGAACTGCTCGGCATTCCTCATGAGGCTGACTTTGACTTGGTCCTCCAGGGCTCCAGCAAGGAGCTGGCGCGGTTCCTCTACAAGCAGAAGGTTTCCAGCATCCCTCCCGTCACCTATGAGCGCTTTGGCACTGCGATGGTGCAGGTGGAGGGAGCTCAGATTGAGTTGGTTACCGCAAGGAAGGAGAGCTACGCGGAGGATTCCCGCAAGCCTAGCGTTGAGGCGGCAACGCTGGAGGAGGACGCGCTGCGGCGTGACTTTACGGTCAATACCCTGCTGCAGAACCTGCACACCGAGCAGGTTTTGGACCCTTTGGGCAGAGGACTGGATGACCTGAAGGCCAAGGTGCTGCGAACTCCCATCGACCCTGTTGCCACTTTCCACGATGACCCGTTGCGAATGCTTCGCGCGGTCCGGTTTCGGTGGAAACTGGGATTCGAGCCCGCCAAGGGCCTGTATGGGGCAGTTAAAGCGGAGTCCGCCAGGCTCAAAATCATCAGCGGAGAGCGAATTCGCGATGAGCTTGTGAAGATGCTCTCGCAGCCAACCGCGTCGAAGGCTCTTCGAGACCTTATGCAGCTCGGCCTACTTGACCAGTTCGCACCCGAACTTCCACCCATGGTTGGTCTAGAACAGGGGCCGTATCACCATCTGGATGCCTGGGACCACTCGCTCCTAGTGCTGGACAATGCCGGTTCAGACGACCTTGTTTTGAGTCTGGCTGCCCTGCTGCACGACGTCGGAAAGCCGGAGACGAAGTTCACCGACGAGAAAGGAAGGATTCGGTTCTTCGGGCACGAGGAGGCTGGCGCAGAACTCGCGGAGCATCTCCTGAGAAGATTAAAGTTCCCGGTCAAGGAGATCGACGATGTCTGTCTTCTCATCCGCAACCACATGCGGCTGGGCTCCATGCCGGACTTTTCGGCCTCCGCAGCTCGCCGGCTAGTTCGAGACCTGGGAGATCAGTTGCCACGCCTGCTCGCGTTGATTGAAGCGGACAGAGCCGCGCACAAACCCGGCGTGCCGCACCCCGACCTGGTTAAGATTCGCTCACTGGTCGAGAAGGTCCAGGTAGACACACCTAAGGAAGTCTTGGACAGCCCGCTCGAAGGGGGTGAGATTATGGAACTGCTTAATATCTCACCCGGCCCGGAGGTCGGAAGGTGGAAGAGTTTCCTTATCGAGAAGGTGCTGGACGGCCTCATCGCCCCGGGCGATAAAGTTGCGGCAAGGGCTGAAGTGTTACGCGCATTTGCGGAAACCAGCGCACCGTAAGTTCAAACGCAGCAAAAAGAGCGTAGCGGGTCGTAAGATGACTCGTCAGGAAGCCGGTAATTTCACGGAGGAAAGACCCCAATGATCCTTAGCGCATTAGCCGCTGTCGCTTTGCTGAAGCAGGCCGACACAGGCAAAACCCAGACCCAAACGCCACCAAGCAAACCTGCGACTGCAAAGCCCGTCACAGCCACGTCCAACCAGGTCCCAGGCGGTCCAAAACCGGCCGTTACGATCACGCTGGCAAAGGACATCCAGTACTACCATCCGCTGGCGATGGCCGCTGCCGCAACAGGCTCGCAGGTGGCGATGACGTTGGATGATAATTCGGTCCGCATCTTTGATGCATCGACTCACGCCACGATTCAGACTTTTAAGGGCCACCCGCAACAGCCGTTTGCGATCGCTTGGTCTCACGATGGAGCGTGGATTGCGACCGGCGACGAGAGCGCCAGAATTTTCTTGTGGGATGCCAGAACGGGTCAGCAGCTTCGCCAATTCCCGGGCCACACCAAAGGCATTCAGAACCTCAGCTTCAATCTGCCTCGGACACTGATGGTCAGCACTGGTAAGGATGATGCGATAAAAGTCTGGGACCCGCTGACTGGCAAATGCCTGACAACAGTCCTTGGAAAAGGGGCGAACCTTTATAGCGGCACTTTCAGTCCGGTCACCAACAGCATTGCCTGCGGAACGTTGGGGAGCGGTACGCGAATCTACGATCAGAATGGAAACCCGAAGAACTTCTTGACGAACGTGGATGTGACCCAAGTGAACGATGTTGCCTTCAATGCAATTGGCAGCCAACTTGTTTCAGCTGGCCGAGAAGGTTCGACGCGCCTTTGGGACTTGAAAACGATGAGCGCTGTGGGAAGCATGAAGGGCCATGGCGACTGGGTGGTGCACGCCCGGTTCTCGCCTAACGGGCGGTACGTCGCGACAAGCTCTTCCGACAGGTCGATCCATGTTTACGATGCGAAGACGCTGCAAAAGGTGGCGGACTTTCAGAACGTAAGCTCGGTAGGCGCGCCACTGGCTTGGACGGCGGACGGGAAATGGCTGCTTGCAACGGCGGCGGATGATCATCTGCAGGTCTACAGCGTGTCGCCCGCTCAGGCTGGCAATCCGGCGCCGGATAAACCTGCGAAAGGCTCGAAGACGAAGAAGAAACACTCACGACGACGACATTAATAGGCTTCGGATCGAGATGCTGAGGGCTAGACATGGACGTCTAGCCTAAGGTGCGGACCTCCAGGTCTGCACCTTAGGCCGGACGTCCACGTCCGACCCTCGAATGGTGCCCGGCCCTAGTTTAGTGAACAGCCGGTAGGTACCCTCCAAGGCATGGCCGTGCCGATCTACGTCGTCGATGCGTTTACTGAGGTTCCGTTCGCAGGGAATCCGGCGGGTGTCTGTTTTCTGGAGAAACCGGTTGAAGACTCATGGATGGCGAGTGTTGCCCATGAGATGGGGCACGCGGAGACGGCTTTTCTTATTCCTTTGGCCGGCGGCGACTACAGCCTGAGATGGTTTACGCCAACCATCGAAGTCGATTTGTGCGGGCACGCAACTTTGGCCTCTGCACACGCGCTGTGGCAAACCGGGCGGCTTAGTCTTGAGGAGCCGGCTTGCTTCCAAACAAAGAGTGGCCCTCTGGTCGCGCGCCGAGACGGCGACTTCATTCGGATGGACTTTCCCGCCGAGCCGGTTCACGAAATTCAAGCTCCGCCGACGCTGAGGCTGGCGGTCAACAAGCCACCCGTTTGGGTGGGCCAGAACAGGATGGACATGCTCGTCCAGTTAGAGAATGCGGAGTCCGTTCGCTCACTGGGACCGAGCATCAACGCGATCGCCATGCTTGGCGGACGCGGAGTTATTGTCACCGCAGAATCCGATGTGCCGCAGTACGACTACATCTGCCGCTTCTTCGCCCCTGCCGCGGGTGTGCCCGAGGACAACGCCACCGGCTCCGCCCAGTGTGCCCTTGGGCCGTTCTGGGGCGAGAGGCTGGGGAAGACGTCGATGATGAGCTACCAAGCGTCGCCGCGCGGCGCAGTTCTTGGAGTGGAGGTGAAGGGAGAGCGGGTCGACATTATTGGCCAAGCCTTCACGATGCTCGAAGGATCGCTGCTTTGCTGAGTCTGCGGGAAGTTACCGGCAAGGGAGATGAACTGCAACTGTTTCGAGAGCTGATCCAGGAGTATCAGTCCTTCCTTGGCGTCGACCTGTGCTTTCAGAAGTTTGAGACCGAGTTGGCAAACCCGTTCAGCAAATACTCACGGCCAAATGGAATCGTACTGCTCGCCTACTGGGACGGCGAGATATGCGCTTGCGGCGCCCTGCAGGATTTGGGCGAGGGGATTTGCGAATTGAAGCGGATCTATGTGCGGCCGGCCTTTCGCCGCCGCGGCATCGCGCGATCTATTTCTGAATATTTGATGGGGCGAGCTTCTGAGATCGGATACGAAACGGCGCGCCTTGACACCTTAAGGCGATTGGTTGGCGCAGTGGACTTGTATGCGTCCCTCGGGTTCGGAGAAATTGAGGCATATAACTACAACCCGGAGGCGGACATCGTTTATATGGAACGGAATCTTGTCTCCGATGACCCGGAAGGTCAAAGAAAGTAGCCGGTGGTCGGAGTCCCCGTAGACCACCGGATAATCCAATTGCATATTGCACCCCGGCGAGGGGTGCCAGAACTTAGGACAACGAGCGGTCATCGAACGGCACCCCCGCCCATTCCGCGAATGGTTCCGCCCAGGTAGGCGTGCAACCTTGGGCGCCATCGGGTCCTATTGATGGACGTCGATCTTTTGTCGAGAATGATAGTGGAGGCTGTAATAGGTGGACGGCACGCGCGAATGATATCTGGCACCCCGTCCGGGGTGCAATGAAAATCAAAACTTGTCCGGTGGTCTCGGGGACTCGACCACCGGCTACTTTCTTTGATCCCTCCGGGATCGGGGAAACGGATTCCGATCTAGAGGTCCCTCCCGCTCTGCTGCACGACGACGAGCCAAGGGGAAGGAGCTCGGACTTACAACTCGTAGATGGCTCGGTACTTGGCGCCAAGACCGTCGAGATACTCCTTCGGATCGAGGGCCTTACCGGTGGCTCGCTTGACCAAATCCTTTGGTGGATACTTCTTGCCCTTGCTGTAGACGTTTTCTTGGAGCCACCCAAGGATTGGCTCGAAGTTTCCTGCGGCCATTAACGCGTCCGTGTCTCCGACAGCCTTTTGAAGTGCGCCGAAGATCTGGTAGCTGAGCAGGTTGCCCATCGTGTAGGTTGGGAAGTAGCCAATGCTGCCGCCGGACCAGTGGACGTCCTGGAGGCAACCTTCGGAGTCGTTACGCGGGGTGATCCCTAGATATTCCGTGTACTTGGTATTCCAAACCTCAGGAAGGTCGTTGATCTGCATTTTGCCGGTCAGCATGTCGCATTCGATCTCGAAGCGGACGAGAGTGTGGAGGTTGTAAGTGACTTCGTCGGCCTCGACTCGGATGTAGCTGGGCTCGACCTTGTTGATCGCTCGGTACCAGGTATCGAGATCAAACGAGGAGAGAGCGGGGAACACCTTTTGAAGCTCGGGCAGATATCGTGACCAGAAGGATTTGCTTCGGCCGACGATGTTTTCCCAAGTTCGTGACTGGCTCTCGTGGATGCCGAGGGAGACCCCGCCGGCGAGAGGGGTGCGGTCCCAGGCCATGGGCGTGCCCTGCTCGTACATTCCGTGGCCGGCCTCGTGGAGGGAGCCGAAGATGGCGGAGCCGATGTACGGCTTGTACCGCGTCGTGAGGCGGATGTCCCCAACGGACCAACCGGTGCAGAACGGGTGGGCGGCCGTGTCCTGACGGCCCCGTGTCATGTCGAAGCCAATCTCTTTCACCAAATACTCAGTGAACTTGCTCTGCTTAGCCACATCCCACTCACCGTAAAGCTTCGAATCGTCGACCGCCTTGCCGCGCTCCTTGATCTCCTTGACC
>JANYLD010000031.1 GCA_025363835.1 Armatimonadota bacterium | reverse complement strand
TTGCCGTCGCGGCGGCCGCGCCTCCGTTAGGTCCAGAACCCTGGATCGTCGTCTGCAGCGTTCTCGTCACCCGGAGGGTGATGATGCTGAACGAGTAGCTCCTAGCTCCAGCGGGGATAGCGACCGTTGCGGGAACGCTCGCGATCAGCGGGTTGCTGTTCGTGAGGTGGATGACCATTCCACCAGCCGGCGCCGGGCCGCTGAGGACCAGGCTGCACTTGGTCGTGGTCAGGTTGAGACAGTAGCTAGGGTTGAGGGTCATTCCCTTCAGCTTCGATGCTTGCACCGTCGTCCCCACCGTATGAGTCACGGACCCGATCGTCGCACTAATCGTGACGGCTGTGTCAGTCGTGATTCCAAATGTGGTGATCGGGAAGTTCGCCGAGCTGTTACCCGCCGCAATCACCAATGTGTTTGGCACGGTGAGTACGCCTGGAACGCTGCTCGTAAGGTGGACGGCGATGCCGCCCGCCGGAGCTGGTCCGCTGAGGGTCAGCGTTCCCGTCGAGCTGCTGCTTGGAGCAATGATCGACGGAACCGAGACGGTAAACGTCAGACCTGTCACCGTTAGGGACGCCGTGGCAGACGAACCGCCACGACTGGCCGTGATCTGGAATGTTGCCGTCGTGATCAGAGTGGTCGTGGGAATCTGGAACGTAGCCGTCGTCTGTCCGGCCGGAACGAGGATCTGGCTTGGGACGCTAACGACACCGTTGGCGGGGCTGACCGCAAGGTCAACCTTAGCACCCCCCGCCAGGGCCGGGGTCGAGATCGTTACCTGCCCGGTTGCAGTGGTGCCACCGGGGACGGTCGAAGGAGTGACGGTCAGAATAGTGATTCCATCTGCCGTTACATTCAAAGAGCCGCTCACGCTGTTGGGCGTGTAACCCTCGGCCGGTTGCATGGTTGCAATGACCACCCTAGGCACCGTTTGCGTCTCGTACGGGGTCGATACGGTGAAGGTTTGCGAGGTCTGCCCACCCTTGAATGTAAGGGTGCTCGGCGTGATCGTGTAGCCGGGAGGTGAACCCTGGATCGCGAGGTTCACGGTGAATCCTTTCGGACCCGCCTTTCCATTCAGCACCAGAGTGCCCGTTGCTGATGACCCTGAAGTAACCGGGTTAGGCGCAAACGTTAATGACTTGAGCTGAGCAGGATGAACGACCAGTTGGAAGGCCTTGCCCACGCCAAGGAGGGAGGCGTTCAAAGTAACCGTGGTGTCCTGATCCACTCCGTTCGTGCCGATCTGGACCGCAGCAGACTTCTGTCCGGCTGGGACAGTACCGTTCACGCCTGTAAGCGGAACGACCGTTGTGTTGTCCGAACCGAGCGTGACGTTGATGCCACCGCTGCCAGCTGGAGCGGCCAGAGTTAGAAGGGCAGCTACCGAGTTTCCACCAACTACTGCTGGAGGGTTGATAGTCATCGACTGCAGCCACGGCGTAATCACGACACGGCCCACGTGGAAGTTGCCTTCAAAGGTTGCCGTAACGTCGACTGGCGTGTTGTCGGTAACCGGGTTACTGTAGATCGTAAACGCGCCGGTTCTCTGTCCCGCCGGTATTACGATACTGCTTTGGGTCACCTGCGAAGCCGGATCGAAGGACGCTGCCGCGCTCGCACTCATGCTTAAGGAGATGAAGGCGCCGCCGGCTGGCGCCGGAAGGCTAAGGGTTACCACGCCTGTACTTGCCTGCCCCAGTCCACCGGGGATGGTAGTTGGGCTGAAGGACACGTTGGCGACGCTGGGAAGACCGATCCGGAATCGACCGACCCAACCGTCCCGTTGCCGTATCGAATCCAAAAGGTACGGGTAAAAATTCTCCTGCGTGTTATATAACAGTGCAGGCGCCAACTGGTCTCCCGGACCCTCAAAATTTGTTTCGGGGTCCGGAGTGGGGCGGAATGCCAGCGGCGTGATCATCGAAGATGGCAACGTTGTTGCAACCTGGATGACTCTGGGGTTGCCGTTAAAGATTGGCTTACGCACATAGTCACGTAAGGTGTCGGTCCATCCGAAGACCCAGCAGTCACCGCCCGAATCCACGTATGGCCGGTACACGATATCGTCCAGGGAACTTCCTAAATACGTTCCATAGAGCAATGTCGTTCCACTGGAGTTGATCACCATCAAAGCGCCGTCCGTGCTGCCGTAATCGCCTCCGCCTTCAGTTCCCCTGTTATAGGCTGTGAGAAGCGGTGGATCGTTAGGGTCGCTGCTGCCCGTTGGAATGCTGCCCTGATATAGGAAGCCATCGTCCATGTTAGGGTCGTTCCCTGGCATGTCGGCATGAAAAATGGTGACACGAGAAATGATGAATGTAATGAACGCGGTTCCTCGTGCATCGACGGCAACGCCGACAGGGGTAACCGTCGCTCCGGTCCTGAGGCCGGTGCAGTAAATGAAGTCCGTGGCGGACGGATTGAGCTTTGCAAGAGTCGACTGGAGATCCTGTGTAAAGACTTCCCCAAAGACACCGTGCGTTCTGGGATAGTCAAAAGACGTTGACCGGCCAACAAGATAGGCGTCGCCGTTTGGATCAACCGATATTCCCCATCCCTCGTCGGCTCCCGTTCCGCCAACGAGAACCGAGTAAGTGAGAGAGCCCGTCGAGCTGTACTTGCGGGCAAAGCCGTCCCAATCTCGAAGAAGTCTGCCGTTATTGAGCGTCCCAGCCGGGTCAACCGGAGTTGTCCGGAAGGTGAAGTGGCCATTGGCGTTCGCTAAGCTCGTGTCGACGGTGGTGCCGAAATCTCCGCGAATCGTTCCGCCCGTGTACACGTTGCCGTTTGCATCCACGTCAATGCCATTCAAGAGGATGTTATAAGCTTCCCCTGTAGAATCATCAAATGCATCGACGTACTGAGTGGCTTGAGGCACGATAGAAAAGCCGTTGGCATCCGAGTAGTTCACGCGCAGGATGAATCCAACGTCTGCGCCGGGATCGCGAGGGAATCCGGCAATCTCGGGAAGGAGTTCGTATCCGTTGAAGCAGGTTCCCCCGAAAGTGAGCCGGATTGGCTCGCCGGCGACCGGGTTGTCGTGCGGAATGATTCTGAAACCGGTGAGAACCGGAGCAACTTGGCCCCCAAAGAAAAATGCCTTTGTCGGCTTAGGATTGAGGACCGTGTTCGGGTCCTGCTTGAAGCGCATAACGAAGCATTTATATTCCGTGTGTGCCTTGTAAACCGCACCTGGTGAGATCCGACCATCGGAGAGGACGGCATAAGGAGGGTTCTGCGGTCCCACGACTGATCCGACCGTAACAAGATCATTGGTAACGTTCGTCGGAGGCACGGGGAAAAAGGTTCCGATCGGGTTGCCAAATACATACTCGTCGGCCGAATATACGACAGCCATAGACCCTTGTGGCATGAATGGCACGCTAGGATCGTTCGGAAGAACGACCATTGTATCGCCGATATTTGGATTCGACGCGACAGAGTCATGGAGCAACTTGGGGTTCGAGTTCCAATACCCGAGGGTGCGGGACCAGACATTGTTCGATCCGATGTTAAATGATCCGCCATTAGGGTTTGGCGTAGGCATGATGCCCGGAAATCCTGGGTCCCCGCCTTTTGGAATCGAGCTATTCGCCTGGTCCCAGAATATGTCATCGATAGTGAGCGGGGCAATCATATAAGGAAAGTCGATACCCGCCGACCCTTGCGTTATCAGCGTCACCTTGTTCACACCACCGGTGGTACCAAAGGTGCCGATCAGTGGTACGACGCTAAATGAAAGGGCGCCGTTGAAGGTCACCGTGTAGATCTCGTTAATGGAACTGGTCACACTAACGTTCCCAACTCCGACGACGGCTTCAAGCGCTGATTGCACCTGAGGGGCGCTCGCGTTGAAGGGAATCGGGATCGTGGTGCCTGCGCCGTTTGGAGTCAGAGTAAAGGAGCCGCCCGTCGAGCCTGACACGTCCACCAACCACTGCTGGTCGGCCCCAACCGAGTTCAGCGTCATAAGTGGCTCGTTGTTCTTGAAGAGAACAATGTATGAGTTCCCCGGCAGGAGTCCCGTGTAGGCTTGGTTAGAAGGCTCGACCTGGACACCGGGAGCTATCGCGCTCAGAGCGGCCTGAACCGTTGAAGCGGGCGCGTTAAAGGCCACCGGAGCCGTCGTGCCAAGACCAGGTACCGTCAAAGAATGGCTACCCTTCGTCGCAGGCGT
>JANYLD010000414.1 GCA_025363835.1 Armatimonadota bacterium | reverse complement strand
AGCCCTTGGTTAAAGCGGCGCTAAAGACGCCGCAGTCCATATGATACGCGCCTAACTGTGTTCTCGCGAGGACCTCAAACGGGCTCGGGATGTGGGCTAAGCCTTGGTTAAAGCGGCGATAAAGACGCGCACTCCATCTTTAGCTCTTGGCGACGGCTCGCCCAAACTCCGAGTTCCGAGCTTTGAACTCCGAGCTCCATGGGCAGTTATTGCTCTCAACCGCACATTTAACAGGTTGCGATAAACACTCTGGATGACGTAGAACTGAGAAGGCGGCATGGACGGACGAACGCTTTCGTCATGTTGTCCCGTCAACCACAATAGCTGCTTGCAAACCGAGCAGCGTTTCGGGAGGAAACCACCAGTCCATGCGCGTGACATTCTTGGCTCTGGCAGCGCTTCTCGCTGCGTTCACTACTGCAAAGGCTGACTGGATTGCCAGTCAGACTCAAATGGCCGACCTTTCCAAGGCCGCGTCAAGCGCATTTGTCGAGCACAATGCCTCCGTTATCGGGGTCAATACTAGCTCAACGACGCCACTCGCCACCGTCAGGTTCAACTCCTACCTGGGCAGTTTCGGACAGGATTTCTCCTCCGCGCACAATTGGTCTGCTTACAACATCGTGAGCTTCTACATCACGAACAAGAGCTTCCAAAACGTCACCCTCAAATTCATAACCCAGTTCAACTCGGACCCGTCCAACTACACAAACGCGTTCACGGGAACGTTCACCGCATACGCCAACAGTAGTCGATACTTTGTCTGCTACCTGAACACTGACGATCCCCTCCCCTACGGTTTGAAATATCAGAATCCGGTCCTTTCTGCGGATGCCTGGGAAGTCTTCTCGGGAGGCGGCGTCCGAAACCTAGCGTCGACCTGGCACTGGCGTCTTTCCTACCAGGGGTCGACTCCGAATCAGGTGGACATCTCCGACATGCGGCTTATCCGCCAGTCGCTCAACTTCACAGGCATTGCCGATGCTTTCGGACAATACACGGACAAGGTGTGGCCGACGAAAATCAAATCGTCCTCGGATTTTGCCACTCAGTTTCAGGCCGAGCATGCGGACAACCAGACGCACGCCGGAACCGGCGAAACGCTGGGGACGAACGCGTTGGCGAACCCTGTGACGACCTACGGAAAGTGGACTGTGGTGACCTATCCCAATGGTCAGAAATTTCTCCAGCACCCGGACGGCAAACTCTTTTGGAGCCTCGGCTTAAACGCAGTTATGGATTCTCTTCCAACCCGGATTCAGGATCGCACCAACTACTTCCAGTATCTGCCCCCAACGACCGGCTTCTTCGCGAGTTGCTATTCCGCTCTTCCCACTCCCGCGGGCACAAAGACTTGCTATTCCTTCCGCAGGGCAAATTTAATGATGAAGTACGGAAGTTCGTACATGCCGGGCTGGACGAGCATGGTGAAGTCGCGGCTTGCATCCTGGGGGTTCAACACGCTTGGAATCGACTGCAACAGCGCTCTCATGAACTCCACGATTCCCTTCACGTGCGAACTGAGCACGTCGGGCTTTGGAACCCGCATCAGTCCTCCGGACATGAAGTGGGGCTCGCTACCTGATCCGTACGCTTCCGCATTTGCCACTTGGTGCCAGCAAAACTTCCAAGGCACCCTTTCGGGCTACGTCGGTAGCCAAAACCTCATGGGGGCGTTTGTAGACAACGAGCTTTCTTGGGGAACGATGGACAGCAACGATCTTCGATACAACGTCGTCCTCGGAGTTCTGCGAGCGCCCGCAACTCAGCCCGCAAAGGTCGCTCTCGTCAACCAGCTCACTTTGAAGTACGGAACGATAGCCGCCCTCAACCAGTCTTGGGGTACCGGGTTCACGGCGTTCTCCAGCCTCTTGAGCTCGACGTCGTGGAAGCCCACAAACTATTCAAGCGCCATGAGCGCGGACTTCCAAACCTTCGTGAGGGCCTACGCCTCGAAGTATTTCAGCACGGTGCGATCCGCCCTCCGCACCGATGGCCTCAAATCTCTGTACCTGGGCTCGAGGTTTGCCGATTACACGGACGAGGTGGTCAGCGGAGCCGCGAGCAACGTCGACGTTCTGTCCTTTAACGTCTATCGATTCACCTCGGACGTTCCGTGGGCCTACTACGCGAGCTTGCCCAAGCCCGTCCTGATCAGCGAATTCGGATTTACGCTTCGGGCTGAGGGAACGTTTGGTGGCCCCGCCTCGATGCCGGGCACCACCGGTCGGGCATTTCGAATCCAGGAATTCCTAAACCATGCCCTCACTCAGCCAAACATTGTGGGTGTGCACTACTACTGCTACGCGGATCAGCCCATCACGGGCCGCTATTCCGACTATGAGAACGGCGGCTTTGGAATGGTCGACACCGCGGACGAGCCCTACTCTGATAGCGTGAACGCTTTCCGAACCTTCACTTCGAACATGTACGCAGTGCGTGGCGGAGGGACAAGTAGCGGCGGAGGCGGAGGCGGAGGTGGTGGTGGCGGAACTGGCTCCACAGGAATAGCAGCGCCTTGATCTGTGATCTGATATCAGTAATCGGGTCAGACTTCGCCAGAGAAGATCACCGATCACCGATCACCGATCACCGATCACCGATCACCGATCACCGATCACCGATCCAAAGTCACACACACAGCAGGCCCGTGAAATTGCGCTCTCCGACCCAACCTTCCGGCATCTGCTTGAACTGCTCGTTGACGACTGTCCAGCCGGCATCGACCGCCATCATAATCGCCTTGTCGTGGGTAAAGGCCGAACCCCAAGGCCTTCCAGAGGCAGGGACTTCCAGCACCACCGGGTTCCCCCTATAGATGGTTGTAGTAAACACTACAAGTGGACCGCGCACCATCTGCCGCAGCTTTAAAAGGACCGCCTGAGGGTCGGGGAAGTGGATGAGCAGATCGGC
Source organism: Armatimonadota bacterium (assembly GCA_025363835.1). Taxonomy (GTDB): domain Bacteria; phylum Armatimonadota; class Fimbriimonadia; order Fimbriimonadales; family Fimbriimonadaceae; genus JANYLD01. The sequence goes on along the minus strand of JANYLD010000414.1, from coordinate 19,890 downwards.
TGCGATCGCGAAGTCGTAGTGGCCTTCCATTGCCGAGAAATCGAGGGAAGAGAAGGAGCATTTTTCCTCAACTCCAAGCAGCTTCGCGGCAAGCTTGGACTGTTCAATATTCCACGGCCGGTAGTCGGTCCTGTGCGCCCCGACATCGCAAATTCGAATCTTTTCCGCTCCCCGGCTTAGGGCATAAATGCCATAGAACCCGTCGCCACACGAGACCGAAATCCCCTGCGGCTTGCCTTTGCATCGAAGGATCGAGTCCCGAATGTGGCGGAACACAAATTCCTGCGTCGCCGCCTGGCTCCGCTCGTTCATCTCCGGCTGGGGCCCCGTCTCCAGATCGAGCGTTCTGTAGTTGTACGTCCAAGGCTGTTGAAAGACTTCCTGCTCCTCCGGACTGAGATCGGCTAAGCGCCTTTTTGATGCAAACCGGAGCATAGGAGAAGGTTACCAGCCAGCTTGGGCGAGGGCGCGTGCGGGTGATCGGTGATCGGTGATCGGTGATCGTTGATCGGTGATCAGGTGATCGGGTTATCGGGTGATCGGGTGATCGGGTGATCGGTGATCAGGTGATCGGGTGCATCAGGTGATCGGTGATCGGTGATCGAGCGTCACCCGGACACCCGGACACCCGGACACCCGGACACTCGGACACCGGGACACCCGACAACCGACACCGCTCACTTAATCACCCGAGCATGGGAAAAAGTGCGTATTAGGTGCCTTGAATCTTAGCTACAAAAACGCATTTGCAGTGATAGTATGTAGTTCGGCCTACCGCATAAAGCCCGGACTTTAGAAAGCAGCCGAGTGCTCAATTGACGGTCCAACCCAAGAGTCCTCCCGCCTATAAGAAGGCTTCGCCTGAACGTATTGACGCACCTAAACTGGCACCGGCCGGAGATGCACTTCCAAGCCGTCGAAAGACTCCGCTCCGTTACAACAACTTCGATTATCTTCGCCTCTTCCTAGCCCTGGACGTGCTCTTTATTCATTGGCAGGCCTCCAACTGGGGGACGCCGCTCCGCTGGAGTCCGCTCGTGGATCCGGTGCCTTGTTTTGTGGCGCTAAGCGGCCTGCTGATTCCAGATTCCTTCAGGGCCTCCAAGAACTGGCAGCACTTTGCCTGGAAGCGGATGATCCGCGTGTATCCGGCCTTCTTGTGCTGCCTTGTGCTCGTGTTGGCCTTGTTTGGCTCTCATGCCCTGTGGCCCACTCTGCTCGTTTATCTCACCGTCGGGTTAATCGAACCCAAGGGACAAGTCAACGGGGTTCTCTGGTCGCTGATGCTGGAGGAGATTTTGTATGGATGGCACGTCATTTCGAGGCTGACAAAGTTGTGGGGGACGCCGATCGCCGTCCTCTGCCTCATAGCGTCCATGTGCGTTTGGTATCCCGAGCAGCACAACTTGGCATGGAGCAACATCACTCGGACGTCGGCAGCATTCTTTGCCGCGAACATCGCCTATCGCAACCTTGCCGCTCTTGATAAGGTCTCTCCTTTGTGGTTCGTAGGCGCGTTCGCGCTCACCCGCATTCCGGTTCACGCATTCATCGGCTTTACTCCTTTGGATGGTTTTATCGCTCGGTCGATTTCTATGGCCCTGATACCGATCGGTCCTGTCGGCCTCGTCCTGGCCGTGCGAGCAATCCCTCAAATACGATTCCAGATTCCAGACGTGTCTTACGGCGTGTACCTTTACCACGGGGTCATCCTGCTCGCGGCCCTTCACTACTGCCGAACCAATCCTGCCTTGCAAATGGAAATCACCCTCCCCGCTACGCTTGCCTTGTCTGCCGCGAGCTGCTACCTTGTCGAGAGGCCAGCGTTGAAGCTGAAAAATCGGGTGCCGTCGATTCGCTTCGAGTGACCACCGATCACCAACGTATTCTTAAAGAATTCCAAGCCAAACAATCAGATACTGTTAATTCTGGACAAGAATTCCTGGAAAATTTGGCAGACTAGCGCTTTCCGTGGTAATTTGGAAATTGTCGCCCGGCTCTTTTTGTTTTTAAGAGGTCCCTTCGGGCACAGGAGGCAGTCTGTTGAGTGGAGCAACCCTTGTTGCATCAAAATCGCATTTTTTGCGTAAAGTGATCTCTTTGACCGTGGTGTCCGCAGCCGTGCTCGTTCTAAGCACCCTCGCAGCCGCCCAAAATTCAACCTTCGCGGGCAATGCGCAGCACACCAATCTGTACACGGCTCCCGCCCAGCACATTAACCACACGATTTGGCAGACCTCGATCGACACAAGTAACTCAGGCGCTTTCGCCCACTATGGCGAACCCCTGATCACTGCAGCCAACACCGTGATTGTGCCTGTCCTCACGTCTACCACTACGGTTCAAATTAATGCATTTGACGGAGCCTCAGGCGCATTCAAGTACACCCTCAACACGGACTACACGATGCCAACCTACGGGTGGGTGCCGCAATACGGTCCTGTTGTGGTGGGCACGCGACTCTATTACCCAGGCGCTGGAGGCACGGTCTACTACGTCGACAACATCGACTCAAACTCACCTACCGCACCAACTCAACTCTCCTTTTATGGCACCCTCGCCAATTACACTGCGAACGCCTCGACCTATAACTCCAGCGTTTTCATCGACACGCCGATGACTGCGGACGGCAGCGGAAACATCTTCTTTGGCTTCAGGCTTCAGGCCCACGTCGTCAATGCCAACGTTGGAACGGGGGCGAATTCGGCAACCCAATCACTCAGTTCGACATCAGGAATGTCTGTCGGAGACGTGATTCACTTCAATTCGGAAAATGCCAATCGAACGATCGTTACCGTTGTCGACGGCACCACCGTAACCCTCGACTCTGCCATCAGCACCACCACCTCCGAGGGCATCTATGCAACAACACCGCCTCATGCGCCTTTCAGTCTAGATTCCACTACGGCGAGGCCCGAGAGTGGCTGGGCAAGAATCTCATCAGGGGGAGCCGGATTATTTGTCAACGTCGACGCCATGACGAGCGACTCCAACATGGCCAGGGATAGCCACAATTGCGCGCCGGCGCTCAGCAACGACCAGTCCACGTTGTACGTTGTGGCCAAGGACTACAACACGTCCTACAATGCATATGTAGTTGGACTGAACTCCACATCCTTGGCCACGAAATACAAAGTTCACGTGGTCGATCCTCGCCCGGGGGGCAGCGCTGCGGGGCCAATAGACGACAGCACAGCCTCGCCCTTAGTCGCCCCTGATGGCGACGTCTATATGGGCATGTTCGTGACCCCGTACAACGGATCACGCGGCTTCCTCGCTCACTATACGGCGGACCTTTCCGTGACCAAGACGCCAGGCGCCTTCGGCTGGGACTTCACTCCCGGCATCGTCCCCGCGAGCATGGTCCCGTCTTACCACGGCAAGTCGTCCTACCTCCTCTTCTCCAAGTACAACAATTACGACACGGGGGGCAGCTCAGCGGACGGGGGCGACGAAATCAACACGGTCGCCATTTTAGATCCCGAGGATGAAACTCAAATCGATTGGCACCCGCAGGCGGCGGGAATGACCGAGATGCGCGAAGTCCTCACCATGATCGGTACGACAGCCAACTCAGAGGTCCCAGGCCTCAACTCGGTTCGTGAGTGGTGCGTCAACGCAACGGCCGTTAACCCTGCCACCGACAGCGTCTCCTTCAACAGCGAGGATGGACGAACCTATCGTTGGAACCTCGGCCAAAATTCGCTGTCCGAGTGCTTGGTCCTGACCAGCGGCTTCGGCGTCCCTTACGTCCCAGCCTTCATCGGCCCGGATGGGACCCTTTACACGTTCAACGGCACCTTCCTCTTTGCGAACGGCGCATATCCCGGAATCTCGGTTACCCTTGATTCCGATCATCCGGACGCTCGCCAGACAGTCGTTGGTGACAACGTCACCTTTACGGCGAACGTGAGTGACCCTGCCGCTACTGGTGCGAGCACTGTCACCTTCATTGATGAGTGCTTCGACAACTACACCAAGATAGATACGACTCTGGGGACCGTTCCCCTCACGAGCGGCCAAGCGTCACTCAGCACGTCGACTCTTAAAGCGGGCGTTTACAACTCTGGGGCTGACGTCTATCTCGGCAGCCACTTCATCACGGCTACCTACAACCAGAACGGAACCTACTCAAGCACGAACCCGAGCATCACTCGCGTGCAAAAGGTTCACTACTTTGCCTCGGCGACGACTGGCAATGCAAGCTTGTCGAACATCAACAACGGAGACCCGGTCACGCTGAATGCGAACGTGGTCTCGGTCCCCGCAGGGTCGGGCGATCCGCCTAAAGCCATGGTGGCCTTCGTCGACAGCAGCGGAGCGGTCGTGGGACAAGCTCACGTCGATGGCACCGGCCTCGCCACCACCACGATCACAACCCTCAGCCCTGGCACGCACAACATCACGGCCGTCTTTAATGGCGACACCGAGTTTGCGACCAGCAGCAGCGCGCCGTTCACGGTCACCGTTGCCGGTGGCTTGTCGGCCTTCACCATCTCCCCGAGCGCGTTCCGGGCCGGTTTGTCGGCGACTGGAACGGTCACCCTCTCCCTGAATGCTCCGGCCGGTGGGCAGGTAGTGACGCTCGGCAATACAAACGCGACGAATGCAGTCGTTCCAACGTCGGTGACCGTGCCGGCCGGCACGGCCTCCACGACCTTCACGATCTCGGGCCACAACGCGACGCTGTCGAACACCTCGGCGACGATCACAGCAACCTGCGGCTCGTCGATTCCTCGGACCATTACAGTTCAGCCGGCGAACTATGCCACCTTCGTCAGCCAGACCGTTCCGACTGCAATGACGGCAGGACAGAACTATCCGGTGAGCGTGCTGTACAAGAACGTCGGAACGACCACTTGGACAACGGCAGGAACGATCAAGCTCCTGTGCCGGAACTCGAACATCAACACTTGGGGATCGAGCACCATTCCGCTGACCACGAGTCCTTGTGCTCCAGGAGTCACGGGAACGTTCTCTGCGGCAGTCACCGCCCCAACCGTTCCCGGCACCTATAACTTCCTTTGGGCTCCAGAGGAGAGCTCGATCAACCTGATCTTCGGCGCAGCTTCGCCGACGGTCTCGGTGGTCGTGACTAAGGCAGCCGATGCCGCGCACTACATCTCTCGGACTGGTCCGACCTCAGTCAATGCTGGAACTGACTTCTGGGTTCAGTACACGATGTCGAACGTTGGCACCAACACGTGGTTGTCGACGGCCGGCTACACGATGATGAGCGTCAGCCCGAACAACAACACGACATGGGCCATCAACCGGCTCTACATGGCCGCGAACTCGAGCATCGCCCCGGGGGCGCAAGCGACCTTCGCCGGTCACTGCACCGCTCCCATCACGCCCGGCTCGTATACGATGCAGTGGCAGTGCGACAAGGCGGGTACGCCGTTTGGCGAGACGAGCCCCTTGCTCACCATCACCGTCACTCAGGGACCCGATAATGCCCACTACGTGAGCGAGACGGCCATCCCGACCAGCATCGGGCCTAGCAAGACCTTTACTGCCTCGTTCGTGATGCAGAACAAGGGAACGGCTAGCTGGAGCTCATTGGGCGGTTACAACCTGGTCTCGGTCGGCTCCAATAACTTCGGAGTCTCCAACATCACTTCGCCGACTGTCGCACCGGCAGCCAACGGGACCTTCCCTGCGGCTTCTCCTGCGACATTTACTGCCCCCGCCGCCGCCGGCACCTACACTTTCCAGTGGAGGATGGCCAACGGCTCAACGCAGTTCGGGGAGAAGACTCCGCTCATCACCATCGTGGTGGGTAACGACGCGGCCACTTACGTCAGTTCGACTGGAGCGACAACGGTGAATGCAGGAGCGGACTTCGCGGTAACCGAAACCATGAAGAACACGGGTATCACAACCTGGACTTCGGGCGGCGGCTACTCGATGATGACGGTCAATCCGAACAACGATCCGAAGTGGAACGCGACCAGACTCGCCTTGGCCGGTTCGATCGCTCCCGGATCTCAAGGGACCTTCTCGGGCACATGCACCGCGCCCTCGACACCGGGTACTTACACAATGCAATGGCAGTGTGATAACGCGGGAACGCCGTTCGGCGAGAAGAGCCCCCTGCTGTCCATCACGGTGACGCTCGGCGGAGACGACGCAAAGTACGTAAGCCAGTCGGTGCCGACGACGGTTGTCCACGGGACAACCTTCTCGGCCACGATCACGATGAAGAACCTGGGAACGTCCACCTGGACCTCGGCCTACTCCATCAAGAGCCAAAACCCGGCCGGCAACACCAACTGGGGCGCCGCCACCGTCGCCATCACCGGCACCGTGGCACAGAATGCAAATGCGGTCATCACGCACTCATTCACAGCCCCTTCAACCCCCGGCACCTACCACTTCCAGTGGCGGATGCTCCACACGACGACCTTCGGCGATTACACGCCGGACGTCACAATCACCGTCACCTGATCTCTCGCAAAAGCCCCTCTATCTTCTGCCGGCCGGCAAAAGATAGAGAGGCTTTTTTTGTTGGCTGTTGTATGTGGGTTGTGATCGGTGATCGGTGATCGGTGATCGGTGATCGGTGATCGGTGATCGGTGATCGGTGATCGGTGATGTTTTTTTCAGAGAAAGGGCCCGAGATCCGCCATCAAGTGGGCCGCTTTTAGGCGTCAGTCCACAAGCAACACAAGCCTCCTAAGCCGTAACGATGGGCTACTTCGAACCTGTACCCCCTCCCGGTTCGGATACTCACCGACCTCCCCCACAGCCACATCGTCTCGCGTGGCTTAGGAGTTGGTGAGCTACGGGGGAGGTGTTTTATTAACCCTCTGCTTCCGGTGGTCTTCGCAATTTTTCGCCTTCGCGGACTTCGGCGAAATTGCTACGACCGACCGGCTACCTTCCTCTGACCCCTCCGGGGTCGCGCTGGTTTGGTCCTATGGGTGCAGCGGCTCTCCACAGCCTCCAGACCTCAAGCAACTTAGCCCAAGGGAGAAGTGCCGAGGAAGAATGGCGTGGAGCGTGCACAGCCAAAAGCTCGGTGGCGACGGGCCCTGCGCACGGGAGGTCCATACAGCTCACAGCCCACAGCTCACAGCTAAACAGCTAATCAGCTCACAGCCCACAGGAAACAGCCCACAGGTCACATCCCCGAAGCGGGTTCCCAATAACAAGGCTCGTTGTCGTTTCCGGGGTTGTGGGTCAGATCGGCCGGCTTTGGGAGGCCGTGCGTCCGCTCGGCAGCGTCGAATCCGATCATATAGATGTCCGAGCCTTTACCGATGCCAACCGACGAGGTGTAAACAGCGGCCGTGTCTTGATTGGCAAAGACGGGCTCGAAGCCGTTTCCTTCCATGGCCACTTGGCTTGGCTGCGCAGGATCTTGAAGGTCGACTGTGTAGATCTTTGCATTGGGGCCGCCGGAATCAAAGATGATTTCTTTGGAATCCGTGCTCCACGAAGGGTGAAAAACTTGGTTCGGAACGCCGCCGGTTCCATAACCGATGGCGGGCCGGATGTTCATTTCATAACCCTCTCGAATGAGCAGATGCCCGCTCGCGTCTCTCAAGCAGAATCGAAGGGAAGCGGCGGAAACCGACGGTTGGCAATCGTCTGGCAGTACAAGACCGGTGCGTTCGATGAGTCCCGTTCCATCTGGTTGAACCACATAAAATCGGTGATTTGAAATAAACGCGATGTTGCCGTCGCTGGCGGACCACATGGGATTCGTATCTTGGCGATCCTTACTGTCCGTTAGATTCTCCTGATTGCTGCCGTCAGCGTCCATGGTCCAGATATCCCAATTGCCACTACGGTTGCTAGCCCACGCGATGTGTTTCCCGTCCGTGCTCCAACAAGGGTTAACGTCCTTGCCTGGATCGTTAGTCAACCGTTGAACGTTCGATCCGTCGGCCAACATTGAATAGATCTGGTCATTTCCGTCGCGGTCGGACACGAAAACGATTTTCGGGGGTTCGCTTTGAAGCAAAGTGCTACTTGAAAACGCTATCGATGCAGCAAGGATGTTAAGCACTGTTCAATTTTTCCGAATGGCTTAGACATTATAAGACAGATGGGAGAAACCTACAATCACAACTCCCGTTGTAATTGTGTTTGGCTATAACTTTCTGCTGGCGGTGCTTAGAATTTACCAAAGCAGGCGCAAGTTTGTTCCCGTAAGACCCAAGTTAGATATACAATGAGGTTTAGCGCGTTCCCAGAGGTCGTCTTCTAAATGAGATTTTTCCGTTTTTGTCTGTCAGCTCTTGTTCTCACTCTCCTTGCCGTGGTCTCGGTGGCCCAGTCTTGGACGCCACTTACCAATCAGCCGACTTTTCTTGCCGGCAACCCGATGCTCCTTATGGATGGAAGCGTGCTCGTGCACCAGTGGGAGACAAACAACTGGCACAAGCTGACGCCGGATGCAACAGGTAGCTACGCAAATGGCACATGGAGCACGGTGGCGCCGATGTCCTCAGGCTATCAGCCCCTTTGGTACGGCTCTGCTGTCCTTCCGGATGGCCGGTTGGTCGTCGATGGAGGCGAATACAACATTAGCGGTAACGCCGTATGGACCACGCTGGGCGCGATCTACGATCCTGCCGCAAACGCCTGGACAAATGTTCCGCCTCCTCCGGGTTGGGGCGTCGTTGGAGATGCGCAGACGGTGGTACTTCCGGATGGCCGCCTGCTCCTCGCGAACTTGACCAACACGCAGATGGCGGTCTTCAATCCATTGACGAACACATGGAGCGACTTGCCGAACTCTGGCAAAACAGACCGATTCGATGAGGAAGGTTGGACCCTCCTTCCGGATGGAACGGTTTTCTCAGTCGACGCGATTAACGCGCCCAACGCGGAGAAGTTTATTACGTCAACCGGAGCGTGGGTGAACGCTGGGACCGTCCCCGTTCAGCTGGAAGATCCCAGTTCACAAGAATTAGGACCGCAGATTCTTATGCCTAACGGCAAGGTGATCTGTTTTGGAGCCACCGGGCATAACGCCGTTTATGTTCCCCCCGCCACTCCCACCGATCCTGGAACTTGGCAAGCGGCGCCGGATTTTCCCATTGATCCTACTTCGAGCCAGCCCTATGACATCGCAGACGGCTGCGCTTGCCTTCTCCCAAATGGAAAGGTGCTCTGCGAGGCGAGCCCTGGGGTCTTCGGATTTGGAGTGAAATTCTTCGAGTTTGATGGCACAAATCTCACTGCCGTAGTTGGAACGCCAAACGCGCCCGGCGACTCCTCCTATTACTGCATGATGCTGATGCTGCCTTCCGGCCAAGTGATGTTAACGGACCTGAGCGGCGACATCGAGCTCTACAATCCGACGGGCAGCCCGAGCTCCTCTTGGCGGCCGACGATTACCACGGTTCCAGCCAACGTCACGTCAGGCACGTCTTACACGATTTCCGGAACACAGTTCAACGGATTGTCCGGCGCCTCTGCGTATGGAGACGACCAGCAGAATAGCACCAATTATCCGATCGTCCGGATCACCAATAACGCGAGCGGCCACGTCTTCTACTGCCAGTCGCTCAACCCGAGCACAATGGCCGTTGCAACCGGCGCCTCCACTGTTTCCACTCACTTCACGGCTCCGTTAACCATGGAGGACGGACCGTCCACCATCCAGGTCGTGGCAAACGGCATCGCATCCACGGCGACCCCTATAACTGCTCACGCGGTCTTCACGAAGAGCGTTTCCTGCCCGGCAACGGCAACAGGCGGCGGTACGGCCACCGGAACGGTGACTCTCAACGTGCCGGCTCCCACAGGCGGCCTCACAGTGAACCTCGCCTCCAACAGTGCGGCAGCAGTTGTCCCTGCAACCGCGTTCGTCGCGGCTGGTGCGACGACAGGAACCTTCGCGATCACAACTGTCAACAACACCTACGCTTCGATCGTGGCTACGATCACCGAGTCGTATGCCAGCGAATCGAATCATACGGCTCCACTCAAAGTACAGCCTAACAACCGATCTTCGTTTGTTAGCCAGTCAGTTCCGACGAGCATGATCTCGGGTCAGAGCTATCCCGTAAGCATTCAATTGAAGAATACGGGGGGCGTGACTTGGGATACGGCGCACACGTACATGCTGTATTCGATCAACCCTTACAACAACAGCAACTTCGGCATGAGCCGAATTCCGTTGACCAGCGCATCGGTCGCGCCGGGAGCGACGGGCACCTTCTCAGCAACGGTCTTTGGCCCGGCCTCCGCTGGAACCTTCAACTTCCAGTGGCAGGGCTACGAGCAGAGCGAGAACATGATCTTTGGCCAGTCGAGCACGGCAGTAGCCGTGACCGTGACCAAGCTTGCAGACGCTGCTCGCTACGTCTCCAGAACCGGCGCGGTGACGGTAAACGCAGGCGCGGATTTCTGGGTTCAGAACACGATGAAGAACGTGGGTACGAACACCTGGCTGTCGACTGCGGGCTACTCCATGATGACGGAGAGTCCGAGTAACGATCCTAAGTGGACGGCCACCCGGGCGTACATGGCGGCCAACTCCAGCATCGCACCAGGGTCGCAGGCCACCTTCGCCGCACTATGCACCGCGCCGATCACCCCCGGGTCTTATACGATGCAGTGGCAAGCGGACAAGAACGGCACCGCCTTTGGCGACTTGACCCCGCTCTTGACCATCACGGTAACCGCCGGTCCTGACGATGCGCACTTCGTGAGCCAGACAACGGTTCCCACGAGCATCGGCCCGAGCTTAACGTTCCCCGTGACATTCACGATGCAGAACCTCGGATCGGCCACTTGGGACGCGACCTACAGCCTTGTGCCCATAGGCAACAATAACTTCGGCGTCACGGGGATCGTGAGTTCCTCGGTCGTTCAGAACGCGAACGGCACCTTCACGGCCACGTTTACGGCTCCTGCAAGCGCGGGCACCTACACCTTCCGGTGGAGGATGGCGCACAGCGGAGTCAAGTTCGGCGAGGCAAGCACCAACGTCAGCGTGGTCGTCTCGGCCGACGCTGCCACCTACGTAAGCAGATCAGGGCCCACAACGGTCAATGCCGGCTCTGACTTCTATGCCCAAACGACTATGAAGAACACGGGTACGACGACGTGGACCTCCGCGGCCGCCTACTCGATGTTGAGCTTGAACACCAACTGGACGGCGACCAGGGCGTACATGGCGGCTAACTCCTCCATCGCCCCAGGATCGTCTGCAACCTTTGCCGCCCTCTGCACGGCTCCGACCACGCCAGGCGTGTATCCGATGCAGTGGCAGTGCGACAAGAACGGCGTCGCCTTTGGCGACAAGTCTCCGGTGCAGAGCTTCACGGTCGTGCAAGGTGCGGACAATGCCACGTACGTCACGGAGACGGCGGTCCCCTCAAGCCAGGTGCACAGCACAACCTTCAACGTGACCTTCACGATGAAGAACGCGGGTACGGGAACTTGGGACGGAACCTACAGCCTCGTGCCGATCGGTACGAATAACTTCGGGATCACCGGGATCACGAGCGTATCTGTAGCGCCCAATGCGAACGGAACCTTTACGGCCACGTTTACAGCGCCGGCAACGACGGGCTCGTACAAGTTCCAATGGAGAATGTCGCACAGCGGCGTCAAGTTCGGCCAGCCGACCCCGAGCGTCACCATCACCGTGACCTAAGCTGAGCGTCGCAAGACCCAGTAAGCCCCTACTTCCAATCCTCCGATTGGAAGTAGGGGCATTTTTGTTATGAGAGCTCTTGTGTGCGGGCTGGTGCTGAGTGCTGAGGGCTGAGTGCGGCGTTGGACACCGGTTATCGGCTCAGCACTGAGCTCTTAGCACTCTCCCTTCATCCTTCTCCCTTCATCCTTCCTCCCAGGACCCGTTCGAGTAAATTGTCCTGATGCCACTGCTCAACGAGGTTGACCTCACCACGCTTGCGGAAAAGCCGGTTTTCAATCCGGAAGATACCATCGATCTCCACAATCCGCCAGAGGCATTGCAGATAGCTTTTACGGGCACCAGCTTTCTTACCGCGTACAGGGAAGCGGCCTCGTTTCTAAACTATGTTTTCGATAAGATCGAAGCTGACTCCGGTCCACTCAACTTCGACGGTATGCGCATTGTGGATTTTGGAGCTGGGTGGGGCAGGATGCTTCGGCTCCTCCGAAGCAAACAGGAATTGGATGGCGCGACCCTCTACGGTTTCGACCAGCACCCCCAGGCTCTACGGGTTTGCCAGCAATCTTTGCCCCGCGTTTGGCTCAGCCGCACGAGCGCCTATCCTCCCTGCGATCTTAGATCGGGATTTATAGACCTCGTTTATGCCTATTCTGTCTTCTCGCACCTGAATGCCCCACCCCACCTCGCTTGGGCCCAAGAAATACACCGGATTCTTAAGCCGGGCGGCTATGCCTGCGTGACTGTTCAAGCAAGAGAATTCATTATCATATGCAAGGAGTATCGAGAAGGTACGCGTGAGATGAAGAACGCGTGGCACAAGACGCTTGCGGGGGCGTTCACAGACGTCGAGGACTGCCTTAGGCGATATGATGCCGGTGAACTAGTGTTCAACTTCACCGGAGGGGCGGGCATGGATGCGGACGTCTATGGAGACGCGGTAGCACCCAAGGCATTCTTTGAGAAGCACTGGAACCGATTGGGCTTCCGGCTTGTGGATTGGTTCGACCGCACCTCCGATGTCCCCCAATCCAGAGCCCTCCTCCAGAAGCTGCCGTAGGGGTGCCTGGGGGGCTGATGCTGAGTGCTGAGTGCTGAGGGCTGAGGGCTTGTGGGCTGTGGCGGAGGGCATTGCGTTGTGTTTTGACCTGGGAACAACCTCACTCAGCACTCAATGCTTAAGAACACTCAGCCTCCAACTCTCAACCTCTCAGCACTCAGCCCTGCCGCACGTGCGTCCCCGGTTCGAGTAAATTTGGCAGATGCCATTTCTGAGTGAAGCAGACACCAATACGCTCGCGGAGAAGCCCGTTCTTACGGACAAGGATTCCCTCGATTTTTACAATCCTCCCCAGGCCTTCCAGGAATCCATTACGGGCGTCAGCTTCCTCACGGCGTATTCGGAGGCGTCATCGTTCCTGAACCACATGGTTGCAAAGATCGAGGGTGATTCTGGGCCCATAGACTTCAAGGGTAAACGGATCGTGGATTTCGGATCAGGTTGGGGCAGGATGCTGCGCCTTCTGAGGAACAAGCCTGAACTCGATGAGACCGAGCTCTATGGCTGCGAACAGCACCTCCAAGCCTTAAAGGTGTGTCAAAGATCCTTGCCGAGAGTTTGTCTAAGCCGGACTCGCGCCTATCCACCCTGTGACTTGCGATCGGGTTTCATCGATATCGTCTACGCCTATTCTGTCTTCTCGCACCTCAACGCACCCCCGCACCTTGCCTGGGCCCAGGAAATCTATCGCATTCTGAAACCGAGCGGATATGCCTGCGTGACCGTGCAGCCGAGGGACTTTATCACTATCTGCAAGCAATACCGAGAGGGGACAAGGCCGATCAAGAATGAGTGGCACCAGTTGCTTTCCGGGGCGTTCCTTAACGACGAAGATTGCTTCAAGCGCTATGATGCCGGAGAGTTGGTATTTAATTTCACCGTCGGGGCAGGATTGGACTCCGACGTCTACGGAGACGCAGCGGTGCCCAAAGCCTTCTTTGAGAAGCATTGGACGAGAATGGGATACCGCCTCGTGGACTGGTACGACCACACCGAGCATTTCGGCGCACAATCCAGGGTCCTCCTGCAAAAGGTCCGCTGAAGCTCTGACTTTTACTATTCAGCTTCTGGGCTTGGCCTCATGGCTTCTCAGCCGTGAGGTAGGTCTGATTGGCCATGCCCAGATACACGTAGCCCTTTGACCAATATTCGTGGACAAGCACGTTCGCAAATCCCAACTCCCTCATTACGTCAAGCAAATCAAAGCTGAAGTAGTAGTAGCAGAGGCTGCCCTTTGGATCGATGGGATTGCCGTGGTAGTCCGGAGGCAGATGATGAACAATTTCGCCAGATTCCAGGACCGATGCGCGGACCAAGGTCTCAGAGAGATTCCAGAGGAATGGTGCGCTCAAGATCAATTTGCCTGCTGGCCTCAGGCACCTCAATATTTCGGCCAGAGCGCTGCGGAAGTCGGGAACGTGCTCGAGGACCTCGAAGGAGAGAATGCGATCGAAGGAGTTCGATGCGAATGAGAGACTGGTGAGGTCCTCATTCCGAATGCCCTCCTGATTTACCTCGCCGGGGGCCGACGCTAGAAACTCGCTGCCCTCCAGATCGGCGACCCTCGCGTGAAGCCACCGGTAGAGCGGCGTCACTTGCTCAGTGATATAAACCCTCCCCTTGAGATCGGACAAGTAAATGTGAATGAACGCGCGCATCCGCGTATTTAATCCGCACCTTTGGCAATTGAAGGATTCACGCCATAGAGGCGTTCCATGAGCGGGATTGCGAGTAACGTCAAAGGTTGAGCGCCTACGGCACACGGCGCAGAAGCCCTTATGTGAGGTCGTCAGGTTCTTAGATAAGACTTCGATATAGCGCGACCGCTTTTGATACTTCGCCTTATGCTCCTGTCGCTCCCTCAGATAATCGTCCTTCGACTCAGAAGTCACGATCTCCAAACGCGGCAATCCGATCACGCGAGTCCCCTAAGCATCAATCCGCGCCCGCTTCGAACCTGTAAAGTGCTCGTCTTTCATTGCGACGACCGCGTCCATTTTCGACGAGCCCCGTCCAGTTCTGCGGGGGTGTAGAAGTGCTGAGCGTACTGAGTGCTCAGGACACGTTCTACGTATTCTTGAGGAAGTGCGCGCTTCTTAAATTGTGCGGCAAGCTCGTGATAGACCTTATCTTCGCTTCGGTTCATAGCCTCCACCTTGAAGTCCTTGAAGCCGAGGAATTCAGACATTGCGGGGGTTACAACTCGCCCCAAGTCTTCCTGACGAATAAGCAGCGCCCTCAGCCGGTCGTGTTTATAAATGTCGTATCCCTTAGAATGCGGAAAGGGCGTTGCGTAGACATCGAAGTTGAAGTAATTCTTGAATTGGCTGTCGAACCACAGCGACGGGCCCCGGTGATCGAACTGATGTAGAAAGAGCTCCTGCAGCTCCTCTATCGTGATGTCATTTGCCGCAAAACGCTTTTCGATGTTGGGGACCATATGGTGGAGCATTTCAAAGAAGGCGGAGACATTGAAGCTCAGTGGCTCTCGGACTCCGGTGATCACGTTCCATGTGGTTTCATCATCGGCCTGCTTCATCCATTCGCGCACCATGTGCCCTCTACGCGCATAGAAGAGGGTTCCTTCCGGATGGGCGTACCGCCGACAGATGTCCTTGCTGATGCGCTCGACGTTATATAGAAAATGAAGATGAAAGACGGGCTCGGGCAGCGTCATTTTTTCGAGAGCCTCATAAATGGACCGAGATCCCACCTTCCCCATCTGATATACGAGAATCGGAGAATGAGGCTTGTCTTTTAGCTTCTCTTCCATCTCCGGATCTGGATCCAAGACGATTGCAGACGGAGATGCTGCCCCGGTCTCGACATCCTTTGCAAAGTCGAGGGCTTCGCGGGTGGCTTTGAGGTAACCGTAGCCATAGCGTCGATCGGGCTCCAGATGTGCCCCCTCCGCCCACTCGTTCCAAGCGTTTATGAAGACGAGGCGGTTTTCCCGGCGGGGTTCATTGTCGACGGCTCGCAGACATAGCTTCTGTAGCCAAACCTTGTAAAGCTCAGGAGTCGAGAATGCGAAGTTCACTCCAGTCAGGGGAAGGCGAGGGGTGTTGTCCCACATGGGGAACGCGGTCTCGTAAAGAGGGTAATCGGGCCGCCGCTCTTCGTTTTGCTTATAGCCTACGAGAGCCGGGTAGCTGCAGATGCATCCGGCATAGTCCTCTCGAAGGACCGTGATCTGCCCTCCCCGGTAGTCCATTTGGAAGTCCGTGCCGGCATGCTCATTGTGAGGCGGGAATTGCATGGCAGCATCAAATCCGATCGTGTCCGGATCCTCAAAGCTAAACGTCTGCGCTCCAACGATAAGGGGATTGCCCAGCCCGTTCCGCAGACAGTAGTTTCGCCAGCGCTCGGCCGTATTCTTAGCATCAGGGAGCTGGTCGGGCCGGTACACGATAATGAGCGGCCTTCCTCCGATCTTTATGTAGTTGGGATGCTCCAAGTAAGGCTTGAGATCCTCGATGAATCGCACATCACCTTCAGGGGAGTGGTCTTGCCCTATCAGGACGTCATTCTGTCGGCCATCCCATCGGCGGGTCCAGTTCTCGTTAGCCCAGATTAGGCAAAAGGGGAAATCGATCTTTGGATTCTGGACAAAGTTGTCGAGAGGCTTTTCGAGGAGACGTTTGCCGGCGAACCAGTAATAGTAAAAGGCAAAGCCGTGTATCCCGTGGAGCTTTGCAAGCTCCACTTGTCGCTCCTGAACCTCGCGCACTCTTAGGTCGTAGAAGCCCAGTTCGTCTGGCAGGTGCGGCTGGTATTGGCCCTCCACCACGGGCACTGCCTTCGAGACATTGGTCCATTCCGTAAAACCCTTGCCCCACCACTCATCGTTTTCCGGAATGGGGTGAAATTGCGTGAGATAGAACGCAATGAGTTTGACAGCCGGATCTTCGGGAGGAGCGAGCGTTGGATCAAGAGGGACGTAGTTCGGTCCGTGGGAGAGGCCTTTCTCAAGCATCGTCCCGATTGCGCGTTGGTATTGCTCGGTGACGGGAATCGTCTCCTCCAGTTCAATAATCTCCTCCCGAACCGTCTGGAGCAGTTCCGACGGGCTCCGTAGAGGTCGAGGAGCGAGGATGACGTTGGAGAGATTTGCGGCCAGGGGTTCAACAGCTTGAGGTGGCCGTCTGAAGATCTTGCGTGTTAGCTTTGCCGACGCCTTCCGCGCAACGGCGGCGAAGCCTTCCGATCCAGCCACCTGTTTGGCAAGCATGATGTGGCGTACAAAGCGCTCTTGAAAGCTGCCGGGCGGCAAAAGTTTTCCCCCGAGTCGTGCCTGAACCGAAAGCTCGACCTCCTGTTTTTCCTTGGCGGCTACCCAGGCAAGTTCTTCCAGGTCATCGAGCGGGTTTGGTTTCGCCGGCGCCAGTTCCGGATCTCGTAGGGGAGGAGTTTCGACGCGGGCTTCTGCCAGGGGGAGCGCCTGCTGCACGCGTACAGCCGGCCGTGAAGTCCCCTGCGGTTTGAGCGAGCGGGCGAAGGCGCTGATCTTCATGCCAATTGCGTAAGCACGGCTAGCCCTTATCAGTTCAAGTTCGCATGCGAGGTTTGAAGCGTTGCTTGCTACTGTCTCAAGCTCTTCCGTCCGTTCGCGAAGAACCGCTTCTAACGCCACAACGTGGTCTTGGACCGCCTTTATGGACTCGTCTTTGCTTGCGATGGTTTGGTACATCCGCTCGCGCCCCTCATCGATGGTTCGATTGAGCTCTTTCAGCATGGAGTCCTCCAGCGCCTGCTTTTCAATGTCCTTATAGGCCAGTCGGTCCCGTGCGGACGCCAGGTCTGCGGATTCAGCCGTGTAGACCATGTCGAAGACGGGTCCAGCGCGCTTGCAAGCTTCCAGGTAGCAGTTCACAAGTGACAGGTCCGGTTTGGCTGCGAAAAGCTCGAGCAGACCGGAATCGTTGTGTCTCAATGACTGGTTGACGGTAAGGCCGGCTTCGTTTAGCTGGCTTTCGTCAGGAGACAAGCCACAGAACTCAACAACGCGCTTCAATTCTCCGACGACGTCTTTGAAATAGCAGGCGTAGTGAGTGACCAAGGAGCTCTCGGGAGTCGCTTGTCGCTCGATCGCATCCGTGTAAGCCTGCCAGAGTTCAAATCCGAAGCGGGTGGACGCGTACCCCCGCTTAGTTAGCGAGCCGCAAACGTCCACGGGATTGCGAAGGCAAACAACAATTTTGAGATCTGGGATGACCCGACGCCAAAATGCGATAGTGAGCGAACTTCTCGGATCTTTCCAACCCCAGTGGGGATGGTCTTGGAATTCCGCAACGAGATTCTTCGCGTCCTCATAGATCGCATCCAGGCGACAATCCGTCTCCCAACCGACGGCCAGCGCCCTGGGCACGTCCCAACTGGCTTCGAAGACCTGTAAAATGCGGTCATTGATTGCGTAAAAGCGTCGATGCTCGTAGAAGCCTTCGGGGTTGTCCGGCCTTCCGGCAAAAAGCTCCTCCTCCTCGCCCAAATAGAGGCCGGATACATTCAGCAAGCGAGCCACCATGGACGTACCAGAGCGGTGCATTCCGGCTATACAAATAGGCATGGGCGAATCGGCGGCGGGTTCGAATTATACCTAGGGGCCGCCCTTGCAGGTCCGCGAGAAAGCAGCTCCGCCTGGTTCACGATGGCAGGCATTTTATGGTGCCACTGCAGTCGCCTCAATTTCAACTTTGGCCCCTTGTTCGAGGAGCCCACTCACAAAAATCAGAGACATAGCGGGGAAGTGCCTGCCGATGACCGACCTATAGATTTCGCCTATTTCCCCCTTCTCCCGCAAATACTCCGCGCGGTCCACGAGATACCAGGTCATGCGAACGATGTTTTCGGGTTCTGCACCCCCGGATCTGAGCACCGCGACGACGTTAGTCAAAGCCTGAGACACTTGCGCCGAGAGGTTCTCGCTGACGATAAGCCCTTTCTCGTCCCAACCTATCTGCCCAGCCACAAAGACGTGCCGCCCTGAGGCCGCAATCCCGTTTGAATACCCCTGAGGTCGAGTCCATCCTGGGGGAAGAAGAATATCCACGTTGCTACTTTATCCTGTGGGCTGTGGGGGCTGAGTGCTGAGTGCTGGGTGCTGAGGGCTCAGGGCTGAGTGCTGAGTGCTCGGTGCTGGGTGCTCGGTGCTGGGTGGTGAGGGCTGAGGGTTGATTTCCTTCCGCCTTCCGCCTTCATCCTTCATCCTTTCCCCCTCATCCTTCCGCCTTCAAATACGCCTCCATTGGCTTACGCAAGGAGTCAGGCACTTGCGTACTGCGCAAGGACTCGCCAAGACTCACGCAGGCCAACGTAAGTTCGGCTTTAACGCGAGGCTCTCCGCTGAGGCTTGCTTCAACGGCCAAGCGAAAAGACCTTGTCCGGATCTCCACAACTCGCAGGGTGAAGACGAGCACTTCACCGATCCGGCTCGCCCTCATAAAATCGGCCTCCACATGAACCAGCGGGACACCTAGACGATGCTCCACGTGCATGGTTTGAAAGCTCATTCCGATCTCTTCAGCAAACCAATCCTCCACTATTTGATTGAACATCTCAAAATAGCGAGGATAAAAAACAATCCCCGCCGGATCGCAATGCTGAAACCGAATCTTGATCTCGCGGGTAAAGGTCACAGAGCCTTTTCCCCTTGCTTCCGCTCGATCTCCATCTGCCTAAGCTTAAACCGCTGTAGCTTCCCGTTCTCCGTTTTCGGAAGCGACTCCACGATCTCTATCTCTCGCGGATACTTATAAGGCGCAATCTGCTGCTTAACATGCTCCTGCAACACCGAACAAGTGTGATGACCTGGGGCTGCGCCTTCGCGCAGCACGACAAACGCCTTCACCACATTGCCCCGCATTGCGTCCGGGGAACCAACCACCGCACACTCTTTAACCGCTGGGTGTCCCAGCAAAGCCTCTTCGATCTCTGGCCCCGAGATGTTGTAGCCGCCGGAAAGAATCATGTCGTCAGTGCGGGCTTGAAACCAGTAGTACCCGTCTTCGTCCCGCAGGTAAGCGTCTCCTGTTAGGTTCCATCCGTCGATCACATACTCCTTCTGCCGCTCGTCAGCCAGATATCGGCAACCGGTCGGGCCGCGTACCGCCAGACGCCCCACTTGGCCTGCCCCCAACTCGTGCCCCTCGGGTCCGATGATCTTTGCTTCGTAATGCATCACTGGCTTGCCCGTGGAACCAGGTCGAAT
>JANYLD010000411.1 GCA_025363835.1 Armatimonadota bacterium | reverse complement strand
TGTCGGAAATGGCCGAAAGGGTTGAAAACGATAATTTTTGATGAAAAAGTGATGTATTTGGTGAAAGAGGTGAGATATTGGCGTGAAGGGGTTTGATTTTCCCACTTCGGGAGCTCTATTTAGAATGACAAACCCGTGAGTGATGGGCGGCTGTTCCCGACCTGCGCAGTTAAAAGCCGAAACACAGTCGGGACAGGTGGGTTAGTGATTGCAGTGAAGCTCCTTTTTTATTTTTTGGTGGGCCAGGCTACCGCAAAAAAAGCGTGGTCCGAGCCTGGTCAGCCTGGTCATTCGCTTTTCTTGACCCAAAAGCGTTGTTTTCCCCCCTCTTTTCTAATACGAAATCGTTCGCACCCCAGTTTGGTGAGGATCTCGCTGATTCGGCGCTGATCGTTTGGCTCGCGCCGATTGCCGAGAGGGCCGCCGGGTTCAAAGATCTCCTTAAACTTAAACGGCGTTTCATCCTTCGTCAGAAGCCAATCATGAAGGTCGTCAAACCAAACATCCTCGGTCGTTCTCTCTTCCTGCTCCGAGAACGCGCCTTTCTGCATTTCGACCTCCTCTAAATAGAGCGGCTCCCCTTCCCGGTAGGTGATCTTCGCTTCCGCGAAGAGTTGATCGCGGTCGCGCCCGACGGCCTGGAAATCACAAGCACCGACCTGAACAGGCCAGAATCGGCGATTGCCCGTTTGATCCTTCAGATACTCGTGCCGATTCGTCGTGCCCGCGAAAATGCATTGACGCGGGAAATTCTCGCTCCTCTTCCCATAGGGTACGCGCACCCGGTCCGTCGTCCGACTGATGAACTCCTTCACGTGCTCGATCTCGCCTGATCTGACTGCTCAACTCGCCGAGTTCGATGAGCCAGGCGGATCGCATATTCAAGATCGCGTCCTTATCGGTCACATTCAGAGTCGCGTCCGTAAACCAGGCGTCGCCCACTAAACGCCGAAGCGCGGTTGATTTTCCAATCCCTTGAGTCCCCTCCAGAATCACGACGTGATCGAACTTGCAACCCGGCTCATAGATTCGGGCCACCATCGCGGTCAGCATCTTTCGCGAGATCGCCGAAAGGTACGGCTCGGGCGCGGTTGCGTTTAGGTAGTTTTTGAAAAAGGAATCGATCCGAAAAACGCCGTCCCACTTCGGAAGCGCATCGAGATAATCACGCACGGGATGAAAATGATTATCGTCCGAGATCTTCGTCACCACCTCGTTGATCACCTCCTTGCCCGCATCGAGCCCATAGTTCTCAATGAGCCACGCCTTGATTCTGTTGGTGTCCCTATCGGTCACCTCGGCACCGATCCTCCCCTGATCCCAGGGCGGCGTCAGGCCGTAAATCTCGGAGTTAGAGAACTCATCATACCGAAAGAGATCAGCCCCCACCGCATGGGTGAGGATCAGTAAAATATTTTTAAAATTATTCTTAAGACCTCCCTCCCCGTTTTTTCCAATCTTCTGAAGCCTACTTCTCCAATCCGGATCGACGGGCGCAAGCTCCGACGCCTGAACGCTCGCCTCCTCGTCTGACAAAGAATCCGCCTCGACGACCACGGCGTCCTTAAAATGCTCGGCCGCGAGCGTCTCCTTTTTACTCTTCTCAAGTGTAAATTTTCTCACCCACTCGGCCGCAACCGCTCGGCTACTCGTCTTCGCATGATCATAGCCGACGCCGCCCAGGAAATATTCCGGGTCAGTCAATACGGATAAGATCTCCTGATCCGTCATGCCGACCTTCAGCATCCGGTTACAGACGCCGAGAAGTGCTGCCGACCGATCACTCACGCCCGCGCCTGAGACAATCTGCCCGATGGTCTGATCAGAGAGACCGTGCGCGGAGAGATCAACCGGCGTCGATTGAAAATCAATCTTTGGTGAATTCGGTGTCGACTTTTTAGAGTCAAAGCCGTCCAATCCCGAAAAGACCTGCGACCCCTTCACCCATGGGCGCTCCCACTGGTAGGGTTTGCCTGAGTCCGGGTGAATCGACGGCGGCAACACCACCTGTTGACCCTCACCCATGATCGAGATCTCCCAGGCGACGCGGAGTCGCCACCCGCTGCCGATCTCTTTCTCACTCAATTCCTTTCGCTCGCGAAGAGACGGCGTCCCGCTTGACGGCATCTGAACCCGGACGATCTCACTGCTCTGAGCGACCCGTCTCGGCTCGGCCGGCGTCCCAGTCACCACATAGTAATGCCTCGACCCATTCCCGCGCCCTGACAGAACTACAGCTGCCGGAGGCAGCTTAAGCCGAGCCAGGGCTACTTTCATTTCCACTTGGTGTCTCTGATCTGACGACTTCACGTCGCAATCAATGACGGCCAGATACCCCACATCGATGCGAGAAGCCCGGCCGAGCCTTACGCCGACGTTTAAGCCAGGGCGGAAGCCGTTCCAGAATTCCAGCCAGGATTTTCTCTCACCCTTCGTCCAGCCCATCTCGATCGGCCTTTTCGTCCTCGGGTGAAGCCAATGAAGTGAGAAGCCTATGGCATGAAGCCCCTTCAGTTCTTCTTTATCCAAATTCATCGTTTTACTTTCATGAGAGTT
>JANYLD010000407.1 GCA_025363835.1 Armatimonadota bacterium | reverse complement strand
GGTTGACGTAGACGCCGCAGTTGTAGCCGCCCTGTCCGTTGCGAACGCGATCATCTTTGGCGTCCATTTGACGCCATGTCGCGCCAGCGTCATCTGAGCGATAGAGGCCCGAGTTTTGGACGAGGAACATGCGCTGGGAGTTGGTGCCGTTGGCGACGGCGACGCAGGTTCGCCCGGAGAGGTCGGGAAGGCCGCCGCCGGTGACCTCTTTCCAGGTGACGCCTTCGTCGGTGGACTTAAAGAGGTGGGTTCCGGGGACTGGAGTACCAAAGCCGCCGCCTCTTCCGCCGCCGGCTGCTTGTGGGTTGAAGAAGTGTCGGTCCGTGGTTGCGAGCATCACGGAGGGGTTGTCATAGGCCCAGGCGAGCTTGACGATGCCGGTCTGGTCATCGACGCTGAGTGCTTGGGTCCAGGTTTTTCCGCCATCGGTGCTGCGGAAGATGCCTCGGTCTTTGGTGGTCTTGGTGAGCCGGTCGCCTTCGGCGGCGACGAGGAGTAAGTCTGGGTTCTTGGGGTCGACAAGAATGGATGGAATTTGGTGGGAATCGGGAAGGCCGATGTGCTCCCAGGTCTTGCCTGCGTCAGTGGATTTGTAGACGCCGTCGCCTTCTGCCACGCCGCCGCCGTTGGTCTTGTCTCCCGTGCCGACGTAGATGACGTTAGGGTCAGATGGGGCCACTTCAATCGCGCCGACGGACGAAACGCCTTTAACGCTGTCGAAGATGGGATACCAGGTCATTCCGGCGCTGGTGGTTTTCCAGACTCCGCCGGCGGGCAGGCCCATGTAGAACGTGCCCGGCTCGCCGATTACCCCGCTAACGGAGGCCACGCGGCCGCCACGGAAGGGGCCGATGTTGCGCCATTGGAGGCCGGACATGAGTCTTGGGTCCATTTGAGCTTGGACAGCGGTGAAAAATGTTGGAAGCAACATGCTGATCGCCAGAAGGCGACATGAGGATTTGAGCGAGATCATTTGAGCGGACTTCTCCCGGTTGATAGGCAATACGGGCGACAAGACGGGCGCCCTGTTGCCATTGAACTGCGCAACGCTATCCCTTTGTTAATGTTCACGGTGATTTTGCGGTGCGATTTTATTGTACGTCGGCTTCTTGGAGGGATGAAGGATGAAGGCGGAAGGATGAAGGCGAAAGGGTCAGGGGATTTCACCACAGCGGCACAACGAGCACAACGATTCACAACGCCGGAATGTGCAGTGCGGCGAAATCCTTATCGTCGTGGGGCATGAAAGGATGAAGGATGAAGGATGAAGGCGGAAGAGGACTGAGCCGGCGGATTAAGCCTGGGCAGGGTCGCTGGGAAGCTCGCGAATTTAGGAAACTTGGCTTGCTCCGTCCTGCCGAGGCATCGCGTGCACTCCGATGCCCGAAGATGCTGTACGGCGATGATGTTAGGACAGAAGCTGTGGACCATCCACCCTGTGGAAGGGTGGATGGATGTGATTTCTGGGGTGCGGCGGAAAGCTTGGAAGGGAATTCAGGCTACGGCGAGCATTTCTTTTTGGCCGGTCAAGATCGTTTTGAGGCAGTTGCGGGAGCGGTTGAGGCGGCTTTTAACGGTGCCGATGGGGAGGTCTAAGGATTGGGCCATTTCTTCGTAGCTGAGCATTTCGACGTGGTACATGAGGATCATGGCTCTCTGGTAGGGGACGAGCTGTTGGACGGCGGAGGCGAGGATTCGGGCTCGCTCGTTTTGCTCGGATTCCTGGTAGGGCGAATCGGCTTTGTCGACGATCTGGACTTCTAATTCGCCTTCTTCAGTGGTCAGGTGGCTGTCTAGGCTGAGGTGACCTCTTAGGCTTTCTTTTTTCCGCATGTCGAGGAAGCAGTTGGTGAGGATTCGGTACATCCAGGTCGTGAAGGCGCTTTCGCCTTTGAAGTTGGGAAGGGCTCGGTAGATTCGCACGAAGGTCTCGGCAACTACATCGGCGGCGATCTCGGCGTCTCGGGAGAGGCGGAAGGCGTACTGGTAAGCCCGCTTCTGGTGCTTGTGGATCAAGGTGTCGAAGGCGTTGGTGTTACCGGTCTGAAATCTGGTGATGAGGACCATATCGTCCTGTCTGATGTTTATCATGTGCGCTGGCTTCCTTTTCTTCCCAACGCCTGTCTCACCACTTTGGAGGGAGTACGTCAATCAAGGAATTTAGTATTGAACAAGCGGCAGTGGTAGCGCAGTCCGCGCTTTGGCGGACCCGGGCTTGTTGACATTGTTGGCTGGGGCTGTGGGCTGTGGGCTGTGCGCTGAGGACTGAGGGTTGGGGAGAGAGCCGACCGCATTCTTCGAACTGAAATTCAACCACAACGACACAATGGGCACAACGAATTCACAACGCCGGACTTGTCGGTGCCGGATGAAAAGGATCTGGAATGAAAAAGGCGGCGAGACTGTTTTGGTCTCACCGCCCTATTTAGTGGAGATAACGGGGATCGAAACCCTGACCTTCCCGAGGTCATCGGGGCGCTCTAACAATGAGTTCTTCTATCGCGGCTCTGCTTTTCCACGACTTGATTTGATTTTCGCGACGCACTGCTGAAGCCCTTGAAAGCTGTTCCTCTGCATACACAAGGGTCCATGGCCTTTCGGCCTTGGTGGACTTCGATCTGCCGTCATTGTGTCTACGCAACCGATCTTCGAGGTCTGCGGTGCTTCCTATGTAGAAGCGCCCGCTCTTATCACTCTGAAGGATGTAAACATAGAACGGCGAGACCGTTGTTTCAGTCTCGCCGTTTTCCATTGGGTGGAGATAAGGGGGATCGAACCCCTGACCTCTTGCATGCCATGCAAGCGCTCTCCCAGCTGAGCTATATCCCCAAATTGTTAAAACTGACCTTCCGCGATTCCATCGGGACGCTCTCCCAGCTGAGCTATATCCCCAAATTGTTAAAACTAACCTTCCGCGATTCCATCGGGACGCTCTCCCAGCTGAGCTATATCCCCAAATTGAGCTTCATTATGGCGCAAATGTCGGGGCGTTGGGAAGGGGGTTGCCTCCGAGCATAATCACCGCATGATCGATGCGTTGAATCAGTGGGATCCCGCGTTGGACGCGATGGTGGCTGCAGCGGGGCATCATCGGGTTTTGTTGGAGAACGATCGTGTGCGGGTTTTGGAGACTCGGATCGAGGTGGGGGAGACGACTGCGGTGCACACGCATTGTTGGCCGGCGGCTTATTACGTTTTGTCTTGGAGCGACTTTGTGCGTCGGGACGGTGATGGCGAGGTGCAGTTGGATACGAGGGTGACGCCGATTGCGGTTGTTCCGGGGGAGGCGATTTGGTCGGGGGCGCTCGGGCCGCATACGTTTGAGAACGTTGGGGATACGGCGATGCATTTGATTAGCGTTGAAGTGAAGTCGGGGGCGTAGCTTGACGCGGCGTAGATGTAGCATCGCCCTCTGGGCGATGTTGCTCGCTACCTGCCACCCCTGCGCTAAGAGCAACGCATGTCGAAGATTACAAGCGAGAAACATCGCCCGGAGGGCGATGCTACATTGCTATAAAATCTCGTCATGCGTTGGGACGTGGCGGTGAAGGGTGGGGAAGTGCCGGTTTTGGCGGATGATCACGCCGGCGAGCCTGGGAAGCCAGTGGTGATTCTTGCTCATGGGGCGGGGAGCCATATGGAGCAGAAGACGGTGGTTTGGTTGGCGGGGCTGCTGCGTGACGCTGGGGTCTCGGTGGTGCGATTCAATTTTCTTTACCGTGCTCAGGCACGGGCGATGCCTGACCGAATGCCAGTTGCGGTTGAGACTTACCGGGCGGTAATTGCTTCTGTGCGGGAGCGGTTGAAGCCGGCGCGGTTGATTATTGGGGGGCACTCGTATGGTGGGCGGGTGGCTTCGATGGTGGAAGCGGAAGGGAAGTCTGTGGATGGTTTGGTTTTGTTTGGCTATCCGCTGCATCCGCCGGGGCAGCCGGAGAAGTTGCGGGACGCGCATTTGGATTCGATTAAGACGCCGACTTTGCAGCTTAATGGGACGGCGGATGAGCTTTGCACCCGGGAGATCATGGACCGGGTCGTTGCGGGGCTGGACCCAAAGGTTTGGCGGTTGGTTTGGATTGAGGGGGCGGACCACTCTTATGCGGTGAAGAAGGCTTCTGGGCGGAGTCGGAAGGATGCTGAAGCGGATATAGACGCAGCGCTCGCCTCATTTCTGGTCCGTTAACTGCCGACAGGGGCGAACCGTGTTTCATTGTTACGCGAACTGGTCCAATTTAGGTCGGCCCCTCGGATGGCATGTCTTGCAAACGAACCTCCCGTTATCGATGGTTGTCGGTCCGCCATCTCTGTGCGGAATGGGGTAGTGGTCACCCTCGCCGTCCTCAATAGGAATTTCATCACCGCATATAGCGCACTTTTCGTCTGCGGCGACATAAAGCGCTAGCTTCTGCTTGTCATCGAACGTTCGTTTAGGGTCAAGCTTTATGCCAATGTTTTCTGGCAGGTGTTCTCGCCACAAATCGTAGTAGGCATTATTGTTGGAGGCGGAGCTTGACTTACCGACCGCTTTTGGTGCTCCGACAGTTACGTATTTGGCCAGCTCCACGACCGAATTCCGATCCATCTTGAATTGTTGGTTCCTAAGTGCATCTTGAAAGAAAAGGCAAAGTGCGAAGATGCCCTGTTTATGAACCTTGTATTTCCGGACGTAGATGCGTCCGATCTGGTTAAAAACTTCTTCAACATGCTCGAACACTTCGACGGCCATTTTGATCATGTCGCCCTGTAGATCTATGTCCGTGTATTCGTGGTAAAGGCCATCGAGGTCTGCCGCGGTGATAGTCGGGAAATATCCGGACCCCGTCACACGTCCGAAAAGGATGCGTAGGAGTTGAGCGCAGGTTTGACGATGTTTTGCATACGGATCGGTCATGTCGTCATCGTCGCCCTTCATGCCGCGACCATCTACCAGTTGGAAGAACTCGAATCTAGGGTGCTTATGCACCTTTCCAGCCCTTTTCCCGGCCAGAGATTCTACGAATGGACCGAGATTCCCTGGCCAGGCATCGCGGATTTGCTGACGTGTCA
Source organism: Armatimonadota bacterium (assembly GCA_025363835.1). Lineage (GTDB taxonomy): Bacteria > Armatimonadota > Fimbriimonadia > Fimbriimonadales > Fimbriimonadaceae > JANYLD01. The sequence goes on along the minus strand of JANYLD010000407.1, from coordinate 2,806 downwards.
GAGCGGTGCCTGATTGCAGTCGGATGAACAGATCCCGAACCTCATCCGGGTGGTCGACCTCAGAAACGAGGTAGACGTCAACCTCGGTGATGTCAAGCCCTCGCTGTTGCTCTGTGTCCAGCGATGAGTACCGCTTCTCCGCCCACTTGGCGGGTTGCGACCGGAGGCTGACCGGCAGCTTGAACTTCTTGTCGGTGGGAGCTAGCAAGGCGAAGTTGTCGGCGAAGAACTCCGATATGGCGAGGAGCCTTTGTTGCCCATCAATGACTTCAAACTTCTCAGTTACGCCCCCTCCAAGCCCGGTGCTTAGCTTCCGCTCCAGAAAAAGCGGAGGAATCGGATAATGGCGGAAGAGCGAGTCAACTAAGGCCTGCTTTTGTTGGAGCGACCAGGCTTCGCCACGCTGATATTCCGGATGAGAAGCATGGAGCCATTTCCCCAAGCGGTCACGAGCTCTTTAACGGGGTAGGCCTTCTTGGCGAAAATCATCTAAGAAATGCTCCGACTGTCCTCTTATTCTAGCTAAGTTCATTCGAAGGAAGTAAATGGGTGCCAGATGTGGCCAGCCACCCCTCTGCCGCTTCCTTCACTCTGAGGAGCAACTCCGGGATGGTTTCTTCCTGCGACGCGCAGCCTGGGAGTGCAGGAACTTCCGCCCAATAGCCGCCTTCCTCTGCTTCGTGAACAACGACTTTTAGAGTCATGTTCTTAGTTTACGCCACCAGGATCGGTACAGAATCTTCATTAATGACATCCGTGCCCGAACTGACCATTGAGGTTGCAAGGAGGCTTGAACGGCTTATTGCCCCGGAGCCGAGCGATGGCGATCCTCAGGACCCACGGGTTCCCAAGATTGTTCAGTTTGGGCAGACGGTGGCTTGTCGGGCGAAGGGTGGGCAGCCTTCTAATAAGGTGTTTTGTTTTAGTGAGGCGGATTTGGGTTTGTTGCCGGAGATCCTGGATTTTTATGAGGCTGAGGCGCTGGAGCCGACCTTCTATTTGGCTCCGGCTAACTTCTCTGGCGGGGTTGGGTTGGCGTTGGCGGGGAAAGGATTTGTACAGACGCAGTTTGAGCAGACGATTCTGTATGGGGCGCCGTCTTTGGAGGCTCCGGTGTTGCCGCAGGGGATGACGATAGAGGCGGTGACGGCGGGGAATTTGGGTGAGTATGCGCGGACGATGGGCGGTGGCTTCGAGTGGGACGACGAGTGGCGGGAGGCGGCGGTGGCCCATACCCAGGAGAACTTTGATTTTGATTCTCCGGCTTGGTTGGCTCGGGTGGATGGGGAGGCGGCGGGGGTTGCTTCTTTGAGGTTGGCTGATGGTGGCGTGGGCGGGATTCGGGGTGGGGCGGTTTTGCCTCGATTTCGGGGGCGGGGGATTCATTACGCTTTGGTGCGGCATCGCATGTTTTTTGCGCGGCAGGTTGGGTTGGAGTTGTTGATTGGTGGGGCGGCTTATGGGTCGACGAGTTTTCGGAATCAGTTGCGGGCGGGGATGCGGTTGGCGTATATCGAGAGCGGGTGGACGCGGGGAATGGGCGATGGGTAACGGGTGTTTGGGCGACGGGTCATGGGCAGTTCGGCGTCGAGGGTGGCAGTTCCGCAACCCCTTCAGGGTTGTGGTTTGAATTGGGTTCTTTTCCACGGGTATCGCTGGGAAACGCTCAACCCCTGGCTACCTTCCTGCGACCCCTCCAGGGTCTTCAGATTGGCTTGTAGGCCGATCGGGCGCTTCTGCTACAAAAGCGTCAAGCTTTTCCAAGCTCCCGGAACCTCCACCCCCGGACCCTTTGAAGCCGCGACGAAGCATGTGGATTCGATAAAAGCTTGTGGCGCGGCGGGTCCGACCCCTCCTCCTCCACTCCTTCGTCGCGCAAGAGGAGGTGTACTTGGCGATCGCCTTCTAGTTGGCTGGCTCTTGGTAGATGCCGAGGATGTTGCCGGCGGGATCTCGGAAGCGGGCGGTGATTTCGGGGTGGTCGCCTCCGATGGGTTGGGTGATTTGGCATCCGGCGGCGGTGATGGCTTGGATTGCTGCGGCGGCATCGTCGACCATGATGTAGATGAGGAGGCCAGGATCGATCGCTGGTTGGCGGTTGAGGACCCAGGAGCCGCTGACTTGGCCGGTGGTGTCGTCAAAGGCTGTGCTCCCGTTGCCTCGTTGGCGGATGTGCCAGCCAAAGACGGTCTCGTAGAACTCGGCGGAGTGGGCGATGTTGATCGCTGGAATTTCTAGGTAGCAGATCTTTCCGTTTTTGATCTCTGGGGGCATTGTGTCTCCTTACGCTGCCAACAGGCCCTGCACTGATATGTCCTCGTCGAGTTCTTCCCAGGAAATGCCGATGCCGGCACCGATCAGTCTCCATTTGTCGCGAAGCTCTGGCGAGGCGTCTCGCAAGCGCGGGAACCATTCCAGTGGTGCTGAGATCGTGCGACCGTCCGCGAGGGTTACGATCATTTCGGCATCGTCAAACGTCACGTTTGTGGCGAGAGCTGCTGGTTTAGGCATGAACAAAGGACTTGGTTGAACTGGGCTAAGCAATGATACGCTTAACTTGTCCTGTCAATGCTACCGGTGTGCGGGACAAAGGGATAATGAGACGATGAAAGGAACGAGAAGGCTAACTGCATTGATTGAGCGAGAAGATGACATGTATGTTTCCTTCTGCCCAGAACTCGACATTGCGAGCCAAGGGGCGACGGTGGAAGAGGCCAAGTCAAACCTAGCTGAGGCCCTAACGTTGTTTTTAGAAACTGCCGATTCGAGTGAGATCGGCGAAAGGTTGCACGGGGAGGTTTTTGTT
>JANYLD010000389.1 GCA_025363835.1 Armatimonadota bacterium | reverse complement strand
CATGGGCGGGCGAGTCGCCGCCGCCGCGGGAGCCGTCATGGACTTCGGCAAGAGCGCGTGGGCCGACCTCAAACACGCCGAGCTCGAGCACACCGAGTACGTCCTCACCGACGAAGGCTTCGACATCGTCAAAGGCTCCAGCATCAAATCCATCCCCTACGACCGCGTCACCAAGATCCAGCGCAAGACAGACCGCGTCACCATGACCCTCGACCGCGGCACCGTCCTCATCAAGCCTCACGCCTTCATCCTCGCCGGAGGTCTCAAAGTCCCCGTCGGCTGGACCAGAAATGGCATGGAAGTCCCTTACGAGCTCCTTCTCGATGAACTCTCCGCCAGGTGTGGGGTAAACATCGAGGACTCGTGAGCGCATGGCTACAACCCGAACCCTCTAACTGGTGGCCCATCGTCGATGACGCGCTTATGGAAGACGTCGGAAGCGGCGACATAACCAGCGGCTGTCTCGCCGAAGAACTCATGTTCTCCTGGAAGATAGAAGCCCAACAAGACGGCTTCCTCTCCGGCGTCGCCATCGCCGACTACCTCCTCGGCCCCATGCCCGGAGACCCCGACAGCGCCTGGATCGAAGCCGACCGCGCCGACGGCGACTTCATCAAACGCGGTGACGTCGTGTTAAAAGGAAAGTGCCTCGCCCGCCGGGTCCTTACCTGCGAGCGCACCGTCCTCAACTTCCTCATGCACATGAGCGGCATCGCCACCCTCACCAGCCAATTCGTCCAGAAAGTAGAAGGCACTGGCGCTCGGATCGTCGACACCCGCAAGACACTCCCCATGCTTCGATCTCTGGAGAAGTACGCCGTGCGCTGCGGCGGTGGCCACAACCACCGCATGGGCCTATACGACGGTGTGATGATCAAAGACAACCACATCGCTGCCGCCGGCAGTATTCAGAAGGCCGTTGACCGAGTTAAAGAGTACGCCTCCCACATGACCAAGATAGAAGTCGAGTGCGAGACCATCGAACAAGTAGAACAAGCCATCGCCGCCGGCGCCGACATCGTCCTCCTCGACAACATGGACCCCTTTCAAATGCGAAACGCCGTCTCCAAATTCAAAGGCAAAGTCCTCCTAGAAGCCAGCGGCGGCGTTACTCTAGACACCGTCAGAGCCATCGCCCAAACGGGTGTTGACCTCATCTCTGTCGGAGCATTGACCCACTCGGCCCCCGGGATGCCGTTTCACTTGGAAGCGTCGTAAAGGCGGATCCCATAGGCTTTTCCCGCAGAACCCAGGAATTCATTTGCCACGCTGTGGCAGACGAATTTTGAATCTCGGGTCCCACCCGGGCAGAGGCGCAAGGCGGGTAAGCCTTAAATTAAGGACAGGCCAGCGACACCGGAGGGGTCAGAAGAAGGTAGCCGGTCGGTCGCAGCAATTTCGCCGAAGTCCCTGACCGCCGTAGCTTTAGCGAAGGAGGTTGCGGAGGCGAAATTGCGAAGACCACCGGAAAAGCAAGAAATATTGACCAGCTCCCTGCAGCCCACATTGCTTATAAGCCAAAGCGAAACGATTTGGCTGCGGGGAGGTCGGTGAGTACCCGAACCGGGAGGGGTGCAGCCTCAACCTCGCGGGGCCAAGGGTGGGTGACGCCTTCTGACGGCTTGATTTGCTCGCCGTTGATCGTCGGCTTCTCAGTGCTCCGTCCCGTTCCTGCTGCCCAGCCGAGGCCGAGTGCCGCACAATCATCAGCCTAGTTGTCATTTCTTATATGCTCCTCTACTCGTTAACGGCAGACAGTACTGTCAACTTCTGCGGATCCACTTTTACTCGTATGCTCGGTCCCAGGCTGCTGTCGTGCTCCATAGCGCCCACATCTTGGGGAAGACGCTTGGGAAGGAAGTAGTAAGTCGAATGCCCTTCGAACGCAACTTCGTAGTTCTTGATTAGAAAAGGAGTTGGCCACTTCTTGGAGCAGTCTTGAAGGTAGTTGACCGCAACCCCATAAGTTTCAAGTTCATTGCCGTCAAGCCAAAACACCTTACGGTGCGCGGCGGAGCTATAAGCGGCGGCCAGCCCAACCAGGGCCAAGAAAACAAAACCTTTACTCAACATGCCTCCACATCCTTCAGAGCTCCCCGCTTCGAGGCCCGTAGTAACGATAATAGGACGGCTCGGGCGTAGGTCCGATTTCAAGAACGCAATACTTTTCGACGTTGTGCCAGTTGTACTCCCCCTCCTCATCTCAAGACAAGCGGAGTTAAATCGTCGCCCAGCACAGGTCGCTGGCAGAAAACACCCGAATATCCCGGCCGCCGATCTCGCCGAAAGTTCGCTATGTCCGTATGAGCACCGCGTTCAGGGTAAGGCAAAATGGCTTTGCCACTTGCCAAATGAAATCCCCGATCGCCATAGCGCCCCTAATATCCCTCGACTCTGTCGACTCCACACAAAACTACGCGGCTGACCTCCTCAAACGTGGCCAACCGATTGGCGCGGTCCTGGCCCTACAGCAGACTGCCGGAAGGGGCCGATTTGGGCGGGCGTGGCACAGCCCTCCAGGGGAGTGCCTTGCCGTTTCCCTGGCCTTCACAGACTACGTTGGCCACCCAAGGCCCTATCTTCTGGGAATGGGACTTGCAGTGGCTTGTGCGCAGGCCTTCGAATGCACCGTCCAATGGCCCAACGACGTGGTCTACGAGAATCGAAAGCTCGGCGGCATCTTGACGGAGTTGCTGCCTAACGACAAGGGAGAATCGGTCCCCGTTGTCGGTGTTGGCATCAATCTGAACCAGGCCAACTTCCCCGCCGACATCGCCGGCATCGCCACCAGCGTACGGCTGCTTCATGGTTACGAGATCCAGCTTATCGATGCTCTGGAAAGGATTCTGGAGCAGTTTGAAGCCCTTCCGGAATTGCTGAATTGGTCCGAGTTGGCATCAATTTGGATGGCATTGGATACGACCAAGGGGAAGCAGTACAAGCTTCGCGATGGGCAGGTGGCGACTGCGTCGGGCTTGGGACCCGATGGCGAGCTTATATGTGAAGTGGACGGGCGAGAGCATTGGGCATTGGCCGCGGACGCGTTGCTCGGCCCCTAAGCGCGCTCTCCGAAAAACCGGGAAACGACGCTGCCTCGGCACGCAGAACCGGAGTCTCCACCCAGGCTATCAAACGACGACTGCGTGTGGAGGCTATCTCGGAATGGTTGCGCTAGATCATCCAGGACGGCGGTCCTCATCGGGGTTGGCAGAGTCAAGCCCGGGTTGTGTCGATTCCAAGGCCCCGTCATGCAGTCGCTTCAGGGCCCCGCGCGACGCTCCGGCATAGCCTCCACACGCGTCATCGATTCAGAGCTTGGTGGAGATTCCGGTTCAGCGTGCCGAGGCAACGTCGTCTCCGAGCTTCCGGACCCTTATTCCGAACGGGAACAGGTATGGGCCTTGGCGTTTCTCGTTCAGATTGTATTGGTAAGCTCCGCCCAGCTCGGAGGATTCACGTTGTTTGCACTTGCGTTTCTACTTTTCCAGCAGCCATCCATCCAACAACTCGACCAGCTCGCCCGTAACCGCGACGTCGAAGGTCTCACCAACTACCTCGCCAACGTGCCCGCCCACAATCCGTTCAGCGTCCTCAAGACCGGCGGCGCTTATGCGGCAGGACAGCGAGGCTGGACGGTCAAGCCGCTGACCACTCCGGACGGTGAAAAATACGTCGTCTTCTCAACCCCACTCATTGAAGAGGACATGGGTGAGTTGCTCTTCAAAGTTGACGCGAGAGGCAAGCTGGCATACGTTCCCGAATTGGACAACGCCGGGGTCGTCTTGGACCATCACAATTTTGACGTCCGCTTCGATCTTCCGAAAGGCATCCTTATCGCCTCCGATGACATACAGTGCCACTGGGAGGGCCGGTCGGGTAAGCATTTCTTCTTCCGAATCTCACCCACCTACACCGTCAGATCGATGGTGGACGACCTGAACCATCCGGTTCCCTACAAACAAGCGGGCGGCATCGTCGCGGTCGCTCCCAGGACCACCAAACTCCGCTTCCACGTTCACTACGACGGGAACAACCTTATGCCCGGCTTTACCGGACGCTTCGGCCCCAAAGAAGCCACCCTTTCAGGCTCCGTCTGGTACCTCACCATCGCCCGGGAACCCGCCCCCTACGAAATCACCATGCACAGCCCGTCCAACTGGACCGCAATCGCCCAAGGCAACCTGCTCTCCAGCGCAGTGGTAGGGAACGAGAGAATCACCAAGTTCCGCAACGAAGTTCCCGTCGTCTGGTTCAGCGCAAGCGAAGGGCCCTACAAGACTGTTGTGGACAACATCGGCGGCCGCGAGTACGCGACGATGAGCCGGAGGACGAGCGTGGGTGACATGCACGTCCAAAACGTTCTCAACGCGGAGGTCGTGGACTTTTACTCCAAGCACTTCATTCCCTACCCGTTCAAGCGATGGACCGCCCTGGAAAGTGAACAATTTTACGGCGGGCCAGGCGCTTTGGAGGCCTACTCTTTCGCCACCTATCCAGGTGGCGGCGGGGCATTTCAGGACTCTCACGAACCATCCCACACCTGGTGGGGCGGCGTCCTCAATAACAACTATCTTCGATCTCTTTGGAATGAGAGCTTTGCAGTCTTCTGCCAGGGCCTGTTCGCGCGCAACCGCCCCGGTGGCAACGCGGAAGAGATGCGTCTCGCCTATGTCAGCCAGCAATTCGCCAATCCAGCCTACAACGCAGCCCCGCTTTCAGATTCGGGTGACGATATTGGCCCCGCAGCAGCCGCCCTGGGCTATGGCAAGGGGGCCGACGTCCTGCAGATGCTGGAAGACGAAATCGGCACCGACACGATGGTCCAATGCATGAAGGAATGGATCCGCACCAACCCTGCCCGACACATAGGAAGTTGGGAGGATTTCGAGAAGGTCGTCAAACGTGTCACAGGCAAGGACTACTCTTGGTTTTTCACCGAATGGGTCTACAGCTCGGGATATCCGGATTTCTCCATTCAAAAAGTGCAATGGTCAGCGCCTTTGCCCAAGGACCATATTCTCGGCCCAAGGCCGGGTCTAATCCTTGGTCAAATCATTTTCAAGGGACCAGCTTACAAATTCGACGCTGACACTCTCGTTCAATTGCAAGACGGCACCGAGGAATACGGCCGCATCCACATGATCGAGGCCGATAACGGCACTCACACCTTTTACATCAACTGCGCCAAGCGCCCCATGCTCGTCGCCATCGATCCGTGGGGCAAGCTCCTGCGCGCGAAAGGTCGCGACGAGTTCCCCAAGAGTCTCGTCGCTTCCCTCTTCCAATTCAAAACCTACGTGGACCCAGCGCACGTCGATTATCTCAAGCCGGTACGATCCCAGTCCGTCGTCACCGACCTCCCAACTGACCTCGCCAACACCATCCTCATCGGCTCACCAGACACGTTGCCGGCCATGGGGCCCCTATGTCACAAAGTGGGATTTGAAGTCTTGGGAAATACGCTGACCTATAAGGGCACCAAGATCGATCTTGAGCACGGAGGAGCCTTGGCACTCGTGGATCTACCCGACGGCAAGACCTGCATGATTGGCCTCGGCAAGATCGCCATCCAGCCAGACATGGGACGAGCCCGCCTCCTCGTCATGGACCAATATGGCCGCCCACTCCGGGCCAAAACAGACCCAATGACGACGGGACCGTTGACCCACCAGTTCACACCTTAGACAGCTACGGAGATGTGGATAGGCAGTCTACTAGGGTCGCTTCCACGATCACTGATCACAGATCTCCGATCACAAAAGCAAAAACTCCGGCCACGGGCCGGAGTTGCAAGAATGGAGCGGGAAACCAGATTCGAACTGGCGACCCTCTCGTTGGCAACGAGATGCTCTACCACTGAGCTATTCCCGCGGTCGCAAGGGCAATTTATACCTCAGTTCGATTCGGGCGTGCTAGGGTTGCGAGGCGTTATGGGCCGGTAAATGGTAAGTGGTAAATGGTAAACGGCTCGGAATTCCCCGGACTCCCCATTCCGTGCCTCCAACCATTTACCATTTTCCACTTACCATTTCCCGACCCGAAACGCCAAGCTCAGCCAAGACGCGAGAAAAGCCATAATCCTCCCGTGTCCGCTGAAACCGACCTGCTCGATCATCTCGTGCTGCTTGTTCGCGAGGGCGGAGAGATCGCTCAAAGCGCGCGACAGGATTTACAGCGGGAGATCAAGCCTGACGGCAGCATCGTCAGCGCAGGCGACAAGAACGTTGAGGAGTTCCTCCGCCCAAAGCTCCAAGAGCTCATTCCAGGCACCGGGGTGTACGGGGAGGAGTTCGGAAACGACGGCGAGGGGCCAAATGGTCTGTGGGCGGTGGACCCGGTGGACGGGACTTCAAACTATGTCTTCGGCTCGCCACTCTGGGGGGTTAGCGTCGCTCTCATCCAGCAAGACGTCCTTGTCGCGGGCGCGGTCTTCCTTCCCGATCTCAACGAGATGTATGCGGCGGCATGGGGCGAAGGGGCGACATGCAATGGCCGGCCGCTTGAAAACATCCCGGCGGGGCCGATCAAGTCGGTCGAGTTGATGAGCTACAACGACAACCTCGTCAAAGCCTATCCCGCGCAACCGTGGCCCGGCAAGATGAGGTGCAGCGGCGCCTTTGTGATCGATGCCATGTGGGTCGCCCAGCAGCGATTTCGGGGACTCATAGGAATTCGTGGCAAGCTCTACGACATCGCCGCCTCTATCCTAATCAACACCGAGATAGGCGCGATCGTGAGCTATATCGACGGAACGACAATGGATATCAAAGAGCTCAAGTCCGGCATCACGATTCCTAAGCCCTATACGTTCTTGCCAGAAGGCGCTGGACCCTTATTACCTGCCGTTTAAGCAGTTGGGACGATTTCACCACAACGGCACAACGAGCAAAACCGTTCGCAACGTGGTTGGCCCTGAGGCGCAAGCGGGTAGCACCGATTAAAGTTGGACATACGAATTCGGCGTTGTGTGTCGTTGTGCTCGTTGTGCCGTTGGGGTAAAAAGTCCCACGAGAAATTCTCCTTTGTGAATCTTTGTGATTCTTGGTGTTCTTTGTGGTTAACCTCCAGTTCTCCTTCAAACACAAAGAACACGGAGA
>JANYLD010000381.1 GCA_025363835.1 Armatimonadota bacterium | reverse complement strand
ATGGCGCAACCGACCATGACAGCGGTGGCGGGAATGGTTTGGACGATGAGGCAGGCGGCGAGGAATAGACCTAGAATTCGCTGAATCCGCTTCCTTGTTTTCATCGCTCGGTATGCCCTCAATTAGTTTAGACGAGCGAAGGAGGAAGGATGAAGGCGGAAGGATGAAGGCGGAAGGCGGAAGGCGGAAAAAGTAGCATCGTCCTTCCCAGGCGATGTTTCTCGATGGGAATCGACGCGAAGATCGGAAGGATGAACGATGAAGGATGAAGGCGGAAGGCGGAAAAGTAGCATCGTCCTTCCTAGGCGATGTTTCTCGATGGGAATTGACGCGAAGATCGGAAGGATGAAGGAAGAGAGCGGCGCGATGAAGGATGAGGGCGGGAATGGGTTGCAGGTCGAGCGCTAGGTTCGGAAATAATCGATTTAGGTTTCTCGAGCAATTGGCTTCTTGGAAGCCTGGTAGTTCCTAAGTTTTCTCAGCGGGGTCGCTCTGATGGACTCTTAGTCTGCTTCCCGGACCCACCCGTTCGACCCGGCAGCCGAGATGTTGAAGAGCCTCAACGGCAAGTTCCGTGAAGGGCCCATCCAGAAAGTCCACGTCGAAGGACTCTTCATTTGAGTGCTCGGCAACGAGCAACTCTGCTATTCGTGTTGCAGTAGCCCGCGGCATGTTTGCATTTTAACACTTGCAGGCCTGGATTTAAAGTCGCCAACGGCGCTTGACTCGCCACCCGCTCTCGGTAAAATCTCACGCCGACATGACGACGCCTGATCCGACGGACTTCGAGGTTCTTTTTAGGGCCGCGTTCGACGACAGTGACATTCCGTCCTGGATTACGGACTTGGAGACGGCGGGGTTTCTGGCTGTCAATGCGAGCGCGGCTGCGAAGTATGGATACCAGGCGGAGACGTTTCTCAATAGCGATCTGCGGTTATTGAGGCCTAACGATGACGTGAAGACATTGGCGGACGACTATCGGGCGTTCACTCAGGCGGGCGGGCTTCACAAGCGGCGGCACCGGAGGGCGGATGGGGCGTGGCTGAATATAGAGGTGAGCGTCCGGGCGGTTGAGTTTAATGGGCGTCAGGCGGCTCTTGCCCAGATTCTCGATGCGACGACGTTGAGCAGCGTGCAGGATGCGATCGAGGCCGCTTACGACCGTGTCACCAAGATTCTGGACTGCGCGCTCGACGCCGTCGTCTCGATTGACCAAGACAGCACGGTTATTGAATGGGCAGGGGAAGCCACGAACATCTTCGGGTGGACAAGCGAGGAGGCGATGGGGCAGAAGATGCACGAGCTGATCATGCCCGAACGCTATCGCAGCGCCCACCTCGGAGGTCTCGCGGCCTACTACGTCACCGGCAACGCGAAGCTGCTCGGCAAGATCGTCCAGATTTCCGCGATCAAGAAGGACGGCGCCGAATTTCCCATCGACATCCGAATCACCCGCGTCGACCGAATGTCCTCGTTCGACTTCACCGCCTTCATCCGGGACCGCTCTGAGCTGGAGAACGCGCTGGCGGCTGCGAAGGGGTAGGGGCGGTTCGGCGTTGCGGCGTTACGGCGTTACGGCGTTACGGCGTTACGGCGTTGGGGTTTGGGCGTTGGGGTTTGGGTGTTGGATTTTTGGATGTGGCCCTTAATTCAAGATTGAAAAGGAAGGGACTTGCTTGGCGGACGTAGCGGTCTCACATGAGCATTGTCAGGCGCTTTTGCCCATTGCATTTTCGAATTCTGAGGGTGAATAGGTCAGCATCAGTCCGATTTGCGTCGCTCGCTTGTTGAATGTTCCCCTCAGGCCTGCCCATGGTTGAAGCTCGCCTTCTTCGGCAAAGCCATCCCAGAGCCAAGATTGTCTAGTAGCACGGGAAACGCCCGTAAAATCTGGGTGCATGACCCATCCGGTAATCCGACCCTGTGGCCCGTCTCTGCTAACTTCCACCCTGCCGTCCGGACCGAGCCAATCTGTCAGTGCCTGCTCGACTTCCTCCGCGGTCACTATTTCCATTTTCTTATTCCTAAGCCGACAATGAACTCCGCAGCATCGTACATCTCTTCACTAGCGGCAGCAAAATATTCGGCGGCCCCGATCTCCATCGCAGAAAATTACCCCACAGCCCAGAGCCCACATCCCACAGCCCACAGCCCACAGCCCACAGCCGACATCTCACCAGACGCGGCCATATGTATTCCGGCTCTCCTCGTGAACGGCCGGTGACTCATCCGCGTGGTTTGCAACAGGCTCGAGAGTGAAGTAAACGGTGGTCCCTTTTTGAGGGACGCTCGTGGCCCAAACTTTGCCTCCGTGGCGATCGACGATTCTTTGAACGTTGGCCAGGCCGATGCCGGTACCGGGGAACTCTTCGGAGGTTACGAGCCGCTCAAAGGCGCCGAAGATCTTGGCGCTGTACTTATCGTCAAACCCCACGCCCTCGTCCCTTACGAAGAAATCGCCGGAGCGCTGGCCCACCGTAATCTTGCCTCCGTGAGGGGAGAACTTGACTGCATTCTCGAGCAAATTCTCCAGTGCGAGGCGCAGCAGCCTCGGATCGGCGTTTGCAAAAAGCCCGGGTTCGATACAAACATCAAACGCTTCAGCGCGGTGTGGGTAGCGGAGGAAGATGGCGTCAAGCGCTTGCCTGGCCTGCGTTGTCAGATCCACTTCAGTGCGCTGCAATTCGGATCGGGACAGCCGTGAAAGCTGCAGAAGGTCGTCAATGAGTTGGCCTAAGGTCCGGGCCCTGTCCGCTTGGATTCGAAGGAGGACGGCGGCCTCGGGCGGAACCTGCCCCTGGAAGTCTTCTTCAAGTATCCGAGCCGTAGAATAAACGGCTCTAAGAGGCGCCCTCAGGTCGTGAGAGACCGAATAAGTGAAGCCCTCAAGCTCCCTGATGCTTGCTCGCAGTTCGGCCGTTCGCTCGTTAACCCTTTTTTCCAACTGGTGGCGCGCGGTATCGAGCTGGCTTGCCAAGAAGTGGACTTCCTTTGCCGTATTGTTGGCAACAAGAAGTTGAGCTTCGATGACGAGGCGCTGCCGCTCAGGGCCGAACACGCTTGCGAGCAATGGCAAGTATGGTCGAAGCGGCTCCAGGTCACTGATCGCCTCGGCGGGCCAAAAGCAAAACACAGCGACGTCCGCGATCGCCAGGGCTTCTACCTGGGGTTCGCCCGGTTCAGGCAAGCAGACTGTTCCGCGAGCAATGCCTGCCTTGTTTGCGAGCGCTTCATCGACGAGCTTCCGCCACAGGACTGTGCTCGGCAGAGTTTGAGGGAAGCCCAGAGCGGGCAAAGGAATGCCCAACTCCTCATCGCGCACAAGGGCGATGGCCCCCTTTCCATTGAATCTCGCGGCGAGTTGGAGGGCGGCCTCAGTGCGGTCGCCCGGCTGAGCCAACTTCGCAACGATCTCAGTCAAGTCCTTCATGGCTCAGGAGGGGATTACGCAGACGACGGCCGTGCAGTTGTGAAAGCCGCTGAATTGCCCGTCCAGGCGTGCGACCTTGCCGTAACTGTTACAGCCCACGAAAGAGGCGGGCGCTGTTTTGTCACGCACCCCCTGCAACTCGGCTCCAAATTCGCTGCCAAGTCTTAATCGCGTCGCCACACAATCAAAAAAGAGGACGCCTGCCGCCTCATGGTCCCCGATCTGGGCCATGGCGGTGTCCGTCGCATCGCCTGCCGCCTGTTTGGCGGAAGCTCCCGTCGTCTTCATGATGTGGACCTTGGCGCCGGTGGGAATCTCGGTGGCGCAAACGATGCCGCCCCGCTCCGTGAAGCCTAGGGGCACGCGGATTTTGAAACCGGCCGGCGTTGCCACCCCCAACACGTTATGCAGGAAGAAGGGAAGGGGTGACTTTGGATCGAGTTTATGTCCTGCTTCTCTGGCGTGTCTGAGCATCACCGCCATGCTGGATTCTGAGTTCAGGCTGATGAGTTCGAAACCTTCAACCTCTGTCGCTCTCATGCCTTCGGTCGCCGGTTCCCATCCGTGCCGCACTCCGATTCCGAAGGGCTTGTTCGAATAGATGGCAAGGCCCACGGCGGCGTTGCTCATGAGCTCTTGGCCGCTAAACACCTGGGTGTGCTCAAATTTTGCGTCGTCGCCTGCCCCGCCACCGAACAACTGATAGGCCCCAGCGGTGAGCTCATTGACCTTCATGATGAACTCTTCCGTATGTCCGGCCAGAGCGTCTGCCAAGAGGAGCAGATAACGATGCTTGAATTTGAACGATCTCTCCCCGAGGCAGTCGCAGAATTGTCGAGCCGCCTCCGAGGCGTCCTCTCTGATCCCCTGGGCGGTGCATATCTTAAATTCCATTTCATCCGTCCTGATCGCGAGGGCGGATACGGCTCCTTCAGACTGCTGAGCCTCTGCAAACTCGCCCGCGGAGGAGCACCCGATCAGGTGTTTGGGCGAGCATGATGCCTCAAGTTCAGACAACAACTCAGCGATTCCCACTTTTGGTGAGGCAAACACGATCAGCGCGTCGGGCGAGCCGCCCGCTGTCTCTCGGAGCTGCGTTGCCAACTCCACCGCGCACTCGTGTGCGGTGGTCTTTCTGGAAAATGCTGATCGAGTGCTGGTCATTCGAGGTTCCCTATGTAAAATTGCGTTCTGGACAACAATTATAGGGGGGGCACTGCCTTGGAGTGGGCGGGGTCCTTGGAATTTCTCAAGTCTGGCGCGAATCGACCGTCTTGCAGGTTCATCGAAGGGCGGGTTCAGGCGCTTGCCGTCTGCACCCGATTGCTCTGGAAGTAGGATGTCCCGCTGCTCCTGTAGAGCAGGAGTCAGCGGGTATTGCCTTAGAGAAAGCAGACGGTTTGGATCTTGTTGTGGCTTGATCCGCGCCGCCTAGAACAGAACACGCAACCCCTGTGCCGAAGTATCGGAATCGTGCAATTCGAGCCAAAGTCGGCGAGATATCCAATGTTTTCGTCTCGAAAGCATTAGATACGTCAAGAGCTCCCCCATGCTCAGGAAAGATCCTTAGCGCCATAAGTGCCGAAGAGTTGGATAGAGGATGGCGCGAAGGACCCTTGCGCTTTTGCTAAAGGAGCGCCCCTGCTCTGGGCAGGATCGTTGCACGGAGGACCTAATTGCCCGGATTACTCGAGGGTTGCTCGATTGCGTGGATGGCGGTGATAATCCGACGAACGACCTGTTGCATCTGCACCTAAGCAATGGAGATGACTTCGACGGTCATTGCACCATCGGGCAGATCAAGCTCAACATCCCTTGCGGTTCTTTAGCCCTCGGTTTCTGAGAACCTTTTGAGATCCGAGCCGCAGCAGCGGGGCCGTTTGGTTTCATCGTTGAATGGGTACAGAGCACATAGGGGCCCACTCTAGAACGTTTCGACTAGCCTGGCACTTTGCGGATCTCGCAACTCACCTCTACGGCCCGTGACGAATGACGACCCGAGAAGCCCATGGTGTGCTTGCTAAGGGTGAATCCCTGCCTGGAGAATTCGTCCATCGCCTCTTTTTCCTGCCGCAAGATCTCTTCCCATGTTCCTTTGTGTGTAACCTTCTCGTCCTCACCAGGGCCGGTGATTATCATTTGATAAAGGTCGCTCATGTTCCAATAGGCCACCGACCGTGCAAGCGTGTTCCTGCAACAGTGTATCCGCATCTTGGCTTTCGTCCCTAGCGGAACACGGTGCCGTGGAACACTGCTCTTACTCCCAAGAGGATTGCGGCGCAAGTGCAAATATGGCATCCTCATGCTTAGGCAGAGTCTAAATGAAACCCCCCCGAGATTCCTCAAGACGTGAAGCTGGGCCCGACCTGCTCGCGCGGGAAGAATCTAGGCTCTATAAGGCCCTATTCGAAAGCTCCGCGGACGCTATATTAATTGCGGACGACAAGAGCAATTACCTCGGCGCAAACCCCGCAGCCTGCGAACTGCTCGGCTACACGGAAGAAGAGTTGCTTGGATGTTCGATTTCCGACATCACTGCGCCGATAAGCAAGGAAAGCACCTCTGCCAACTGGAGCGAGTTCGTTTCCGAGGGAAAGCGCCGAGGTGTCCACTATCTCCTAAAGAAGAACGGTTCCGAGGTCGCGGTCGAATACACAGCCGTGGCCAACGTCTTACCGGGAGTTCACGCCTCCTTTATGCGCGACGTTACCGCGCGGGTCAATGCTGAGCACGAAGCCCGGCGAGCAACGGAGATGCTTCGGGACTTCGTCGAGAATGCCGCCATAGGGCTTCACTGGGTCGGTCCGGACGGCAAAATTGAGTGGGCCAATCAAGCTGAACTCGACTTGTTGGGATACACCCGCGAAGAATACATTGGCCGCCACATCGCGGAATTCCACGCTGATCCGCCTGTGATTGAGGACATTCTCGAACGCCTCGCTTCAAAGCAGACGTTGCAGAATTACGAGGCACGCTTGAGAGCGAAAGACGGATCTGTCCGGCACGTCCTGATCAATTCTAACGTGAAGTGGGATGGAGATCAATTTATTCACACGCGATGTTTCACGCGTGACATCACGGCGAGAAAGAAAGCCGAGGAGCTCAGGGCATACCTGGGAGCAATCGTTGATTCTTCGGAAGACGCGATTATCGGAAAAAGCCTCGACGGAAAGATCGAGACTTGGAACAGGGGAGCGGAGCGCATATTTGGTTATTCCGCAGAGGAGATGATCGGGCAATCGATTCGCCGCCTCATACCAAAGGATCGCATGTCCGAAGAAGACGAGATCCTCGCTAAGCTTCGAAGAGGAGAAGCAATCGATCATTTTCAAACGGTTCGCCTCACTAAGAGCGGGAAGCAGATCGACGTCTCCGTGACGATTTCACCTATTCGCGATGCATCAGGAATGATCATCGGAGCATCAAAGGCTGCGAGAGACATTACGGAGCATCGAGCCACTTTGGATTCGCTTCACCGAAGTGAAGAGAGCCTTAGGGCGCTGTCCGAATCCCTGGAAAGGCGGGTCGAAGAAAGGACGGAGGATTTGCAGGCGGCGGTTCAAGAACTCCAGGGTTTCACTCACTGTGTGTCGCACGACTTGCGCGGACCCATTCGAGCCATAACATCTACGAGCATGATTCTTCGTGAAGATTTCGGAGAAAACCTGCCGGACGAAGCGCGGATGTTGCTGGAACGACAGGGCGACGCAGCAAAGAAATTGGGCATGTTGGTCGATGAACTTCTCCGCCTCTCCCGCATTGGCAGCCAGCTGTTGGAGCGAACCGAGACAGATATGACCGCTTTGGCCCTTGAGGTCAGCGCGGAATCTGGTTTGGACCGCGATCCAAAGTTCGTATTGCATATCCAGCCCGGACTTACTGCAAACGCTGACCCCGCGTTGGTTCGGTTGGTCATAGCGAATCTATTTGAGAACGCTCGAAAGTTCTCGCCCGACGGAGGCCAAATCTCTTTCGGGACCGAAGAAACCGATAAGGGGCCCGCGTTTGTTGTGCGCGACACCGGCATTGGATTCGATCCCGCCTATCAAGAAAGGATATTTGAAGTTTTCCGCCGGTTGCATCGCGAAGATGAATACCCTGGAACAGGCGTTGGGCTCGCAAATGTAAAGCGCATTGTGCAGCGTCACGGCGGTCAGGTGTGGGCATCTAGTTCGGGCCCGGGCACCGGCGCGAGTTTCTTTTTCACCGTAGGACCGTCACCTTCCCAACGATGAAAGTCGCAGGTGCATAGGGGCGAACCGTCGTGATTGCGCCGATCTGGGCCAAGATCCGGCACAGCCTGATTACGCGCCAAGTGGAAATATGTACACGTAAATCACGATGGCAAAAAAATTCCTCGGTCGCTAATATCTAAAGCAGGCCGAGCCTGGACGTTCGGAGTGATCCGCGCAGTCAACACCGTAACTTCAGCCATGAGCTGAGGCGCAGGTGACAGATTTCGGCCGCTTTCAAATTGATGCACAACCGGATGAGTCGGGATCTGGGTAGCTCGAATCATCGAATGTGGGTTTGGAGCAAAGCGGGCACGCGCTTTTTCTGTAGCACAAGATTTCGAGCGGAAGTGCTGCACGGGGGCTTTTTGTAGCACAAGGTTTTGAGAGCCGAGACACCCGCTACATGGACGAGGACGAAGCTGAGACTCGTGATTGGTTAGATGAGACATG
>JANYLD010000374.1 GCA_025363835.1 Armatimonadota bacterium | reverse complement strand
AGCAAAGCTTGCAATGAACCTTGAGTTCTGGAAAGCCGTAGTTCACGTGGACGCCTTCCCTTTCCAAAGTCTTGGCCCAGATCAAGTTATTGCTCTCATCGAACCTCGCCTTAAGCTCCACGACTGCAGCGACCTGCTTGCCCTTTTCTGCTGCTGCCAGCAGGGCGTCGACGATAGGAGACAGGGCGCCGACTCGGTAGAGCGTCTGCTTGATGCCAATGACGCTTGGATCGCTCGCGGCAGACTCGGTAAACGTCTCCACAGAACGGAACGTGTCGAATGGCTGGTGAACGAGGATGTCGTGAGCACGAATCGCCTCGAACAACGTGTCTCCTCGAGTTAACGGCTCGTAAGTGTAAGGCACATGGGGTGGGTACCGGAGAGAGGGCTTGTCCAAGCTAACGAGCTCCATCAGCACTTCCAAGCCGAGCAAGCCGGGCAGGCTCATCACATCCTCGTCGTCAAGCTCCAGCATCTTCTCCAGCCAGGACCTCACGTGATGAGGCATTCCGGTCGCGCATTCAAGGAGGACCGGGTCGCCAAAGCGGCGGAGTCGTATCGTCTCCTCGATTGTCGTTATGAGGTCTGCTGCCTCCAACTCGCGAATCTCAATGTCGGCGTCTCGGGCAACGCGGAAAACGTGAGATCCGACGATGTTCACGCCTGGGAAGAGCATGGGCAGATTTTCCGCGATCAGGTCTTCAAGGAGAACGTAATCAAGCTTCCGACCCGGTAGCTTGATGAGTCTTGGAATGACGGTCGGAACTTTGACTCTTGCCAAACGATTCTCGTTGGCGTCGGCCAATTCCACGGCGAGGTTAAGGCTGCGTGTGGAAATAAAAGGCACCGACGTGGCTGGGTGAAGCATGAGGGGCGTGCACAGCGGGAAGACTTCACGGCAGAAAAAATCCTCGAGGTAAGTCTTCTGCTTATCGTTCAGTTCACAGTAGTTGCGGATGGCAATTCCGGCTTCTTTAAGAGCCGGATGGAGGTGCTTCTCAAAGACTTCGCCCGCTCGTCGCCTTAAAGGAGTCGCGGCGGCGGAAATGGCTTTGAGTTGCTCGTTTGGGGTGAGCCCATCGGGCGAAGTCTCCAATACGCCGCTTTCAAATTGTTCGATGAGGCCGGATACCCGAACCATATAGAACTCGTCGAGGTTAGCATCGAATATCGATAGGAATCGGAGGCGCTCCAGCAGCGGATTGGTCTTGTTCTCTGCTTCGGCAAGCACGCGGTCATTAAACTGCAGCCACGACAGCTCGCGATTGAGGTAACGCGTCTCCTCCGCTACCGGCTGCGGCTTTAGCCGTGCCACGTCAGATCTTCCCCTTTGCCATTTCCAAAATCGCTCCCTCTCGAACTCCGAACTCGCTCACTGTAATCTCGGAAACTTCGAACTTATCCATCAGCGCTCGGTAGACGATGGAGCCGGGCAGGAGGGTCTGCGCCCTGCGCTGTTTGACTCCAAATCTGGACCCAATGCGGTCGGTTGAGAGCCGAGAAGTGCTCCATATGATGTAGTCCAACTCTGCTTTGAATACCGACTTCTCCCCGTCTGGATGGATCGCGCGCATCAGTCCGCGCGCTACTCCGCCGCTGGCCACCGCGATAGGAGTCGAGTCTTTGGGAAGGTTCACGTCTTTAAGGGCGTCAGCAACGTATTCGTCGGCCAGCTTTTTGGCGGCCTCTGAGCAAGGGTTGCTGAGGCCGGAATGGGCGATGATGCGGCCGGTTCCGATTGGCAACGATACATGGTCTGCGACTTTGCGTTTGTGGATGATCGCTATTTGTGCGCTTCCGCCGCCTACTTCGAAGAAGATCTCTGGATTCGCGCCTTCCACGTCGAGTTGGCTTCCCTTTAAGCTTAACTCCGCCTCCCTCCGAGGGCTGATTATATTGACTTTGATTCCCGTATCCATCTCGATCTTGTGGAGGACCGCGTCATAGTTGCGGGCCGATCGCATGGCCTCGGTGGCAAACACGTAAAGTGACTCCGCCTTTCGGGTCTGAGCCACACGTCGACACTCCTTGAGAGCCGAGAGCAAATGTTCGATCCGCTCATTGCTGATGTAGCCTGACCTAGCCACGACCTCGCCGAGCCCCACCCATTCGCTGAGGTTATCCAGCCGGGTGACCAGTTCCCCATCCGTCGCCGCCACGAGCAAATGGACTGTGTTGCTCCCAATATCCGCCGCAGCGAGAATGCGCGCCATGGGGCTAAGGTTACAATGCCGGTATGGCTGAAGTCTGCTTTCCTCGCCTTCATAAAGCTGTTCGATGGGCTTGCAAGCTGCACAAGAACCAAGATCGGGACGGACAGGCGGCCGTTCCTTACATTGCGCATGTGCTGGACGTCGTTTCAAATCTGCGCTATGTGGGGGGCGTCGAGGACGAGGAGATGCTGTGCGCGGCCGCTTTGCATGATTCCGTGGAGCAATCGGGCGTTTCTTTGAAGAAGATCGAAGACAAGTTTGGGCTTCAGGTGGCGAAGTTTGTCGAGGAGATGACCCGGCGGGAGCCATCCGAAGCGGAGATCGCGGGCATGAGTGAGATCGAGGTTTGGCAATTGCGTTCAAATATGCTTTTAGAAGAGATCCGCAAAATGTCTCCCGAGTGCCGGAAGATCAAGCTGGCGGACCGTTTGTCTAACGTTCAGCTTGCGTTGCATACGAAGGTTGCCGGGAAGTTGGAGCGGCATTTGGCTCAGACCGAGGAGATTCTGAAGATTATTCCTCGGTCCGTGAATCACGGGTTGTGGGACGCTGTTCGGGCGGCTCTGGACGGGGCGAAGGCTTTTGGGGTCGCTGCGACTAACGGAGCCGCTGAGAAGGCTCCGCGAATAATTAAGAAAAAAGGGGACCATAAAAAAACCATTTGATCTCGGATCTCGGATCGCGGAGGATTGGACCAGTCAATTTGGAGTGCGGTGTCTTTAGCACCGCTTTCGCCGAGGGCTTTAGCCCGACAATTGGCCGCTCGACCTGGAATGCTTGCCCCGTGCCGACTAATCAGCCTAGCTGTCGGGCTAAAGCCCTCGCCGAAAGGGGTGCTAAAGGCACCGCACTCCAAATTAGGCTGCGCCTACGTCCCGCCCCTGTGGCTCCAGAATTCGGACGCTGCTGCATAGGGGCATTACCTCGAAGTCCAGCAGAGACATCTTTGAATCGGAGTCCGCCCCCCTCCCCAACCCATCCCCTCTGCTCCTTCGTCGCACAAGGGGAAGGGAGTTTAGAGGGAATGATAAAGCCGCTTGGCGCCTTCGTAGGACATGTAGGCTAGCGACTTTCGCTCGAAGGCCCAGCCGATGATGGCTAGGTGGAAGAGGGGACCTAGGATGCAGGCTAGGACGACGGCGAGCCAGGGGCCAAGGGGGAGGAAGTAGATGCCGGCGAAGAGGAGACAGCTTACGACGGTGATGACCGAAGCGGTCTTTATCTTGTGGATAGCCTTGGAGTCGGGCGGGAACCAGCGGAGGGCGAAGATGGTGTGAACGCTATACACGGCGAGAGCGCCAAGAGAGTAGGCCCAGGCGAAACCCTCGACGCTGTGGGTCCGAGCAGCGAGGACGCAGCCGATGGCGGCGGTTGCGTAGCAGAGGATCCAGCTAGTCATGGCGAAGCGGGCCTTGCCTCCAGCCACTAGGGCAGTGCCACCGATAGTGCCCACCGTGCGAGCGGCGAAGAAGACGCAGCAGATTCTCACAAGCGGGATGGACCCGACCCATTTGTGGCCGAGAAGAAGGAGAGTGACCGGGCCTGCGCCGACGATTGCGATCGCATAGAGCGGGACGATAAAGATGAGCGCGGCGGCAAGGGCGCGGGCATACATGCTTCCCATCTTTTTGTGATCTTTTGAGTTCTGGCTGAATGCGGCCTGCAACGGGTTCATCATGGGCACGCTGAGTAGCTGCATGGGCTTCTGGGCAAGGCCCTGTGCTTGGCCATAAAGACCGACGGGGACACGGCCTGCTAGCTTGCCGATGACGAACTTGTCAGATTGGACATAGATGTTGTAGAGCGCGCTTGCGCCCAGCGTGCTCGCACTTGCCCGCACTGCTTTGCGCATCGTCACGAAGTCTGTTTTGAAGTTGGTCACGGGGGCGAGGCTGTATGTGATGAGGACGTTCAAGAGGCAGTTGACGAACAGCGGGAGGGTGAGTGCGAGGTACGTGTAGCCATTGAGGACCATTCCAACCGACAGCGCCACCATGACCACGTTGGCGACCATCTCGCGAGCTCCGGATTCCTTAATGCGGCCGTTCTTAAGCACTTTGGCTTTGGGGATTGTGAAGAAGCCGTTTACAAGCAGGCCGAGGCAAGCCCAGATCATCATTCCGGCCAGTTCAGGCGTGCCGAAAAAGCGGGCAATCGGATACCGGACTGAGTAAAGCAGAGCGGCCGGGATAAGGCCTTGCATCACTCCCAGCACCATAAATGCCGCCTCCTTCTTGGGCGTCATGTCCTGGTCTCGCATGTAGGTCTGCGAGAGCCCGAAGTCTCGGATGACTTCGGAGCTGGCGAAGATGGCGTAGACGATGGAATAAGGGCCGACAATGAACGGGCCGAGGCGACGGACGACGATCACGTTCATCGCCAAAGGCAGGATGAACTTGTTGATAAGGTTATAAATGAACGACCATCGGAAGCCGGAGACGGCTTCCTTCTTGTCGATCTTCACGTGGCTAAGACCCGACCACTTTGGTTTCTTGGGCGGTTCCGCCGGTTCTTCGATCTGACTCACTTTGCGCAAGCCTCCGCGACAGCCTTGAGGGTGCCGGCCGCGGTTTGGGACCAGTCGAATTTTGCCGCTTGTTTTAAGCCTCGCTCCACCACTTGATCTCTCGGTTCCTTGGAGTCAAGCCTTATACAAATGGCTCTCGACATTTCGTCGACGTTCATAGGATCGAAGTAGACGGCGGCGAGCCCGCCGACTTCGGGGAGGGAGCCCGTGCGGCTGCAGACGACGGGGGCGCCTCCGAGCATCGCCTCTAGAACGGTGATTCCGAAACCTTCGGTTAATGAAGGGAGAACGAAGGCCTCGCATTTCGCAAAGAGGGCCGGAAGGTCTTTATCATCCACGTAGCCGAGGAATTTGACTCGGTCTTGGATGCCGAGTTTGGCGGGCATTTTGAAGACGTCTGAGCTCTCCCAACCCTTGCCTCCGCCAATCGCCAGGCCGAGGTCTGAGAAGCGGTCCTCGCAAGCCACTTTGGCAAACGCCTCCAGCAAGCGAGGCACGTTTTTGCGAGGCTCGATCGTGCTGAGCATGAAGAGGAAGCGAGGCCAGGGGAGGCCGATTCGATTGAGGTCTTCCCTGCTCACGCTGGCCGGATCAAGTCGAATGACTTCGTTTCCGGGTCCAAGGTGGGTGACCGTGACTTTATCGCTCGGAACGCCCAAATTGTCGTGGAGTTCTTGCTTCGTGGAGTCGCTAACGGCAATCAAGCGATCGGCCACTTCAACGGCTCGCTTAAGCGAGTTGGCGGTGATCTTCGCTCGACGGGTTACGTAAAGTTCCGGATTGGTGAGCGAGAAGAGATCGTGGACGACGAGGACGCGCTTGGTGTTGGTCCTCATTGGCAAGGTGTGGGCGAGTGACAGCCAAACGTCATAACGGCGGCTTAGCAAGGAGGCGGCAACAGTGCCCCAAAGGTGCGGCATTCGGCCGATCTTGCCCCTGGTTTTTTCAAAGTTGAAGCCCTGGACATTTTTCCACTCGGCGGGGACTTCAAATTCTTGATTCACGTAAACCGTGAACTCATGCGCCGGCTTAGCCGCAATAAGGGCTTCGATCAAGCACCAGGCGTAGCGAGACAGGCCGGCTTTGGAGTGGCCTGCCGCGCTTTTCATCTGGAGCGCGTTTACGCCGATGCGCATAAGGCCCCTTTGCCGTTTGCGACCAGCACCTTTTCAAAAACGGATTCGGTGAGGTCAAGGATGCGCTCCATCGTGTATCGCTCTTGAATAACTTGCACTCCGGCTGTGGCCAACCTGTTTGCCAAGCCTGGTTCAGTAAGGATTCGCTCCATCTTGTCCGCTAGCTCGTCTGAATTGCCGGGCCGGAAAAGCAGGGCCGACTCGTCTGGGACGACGACTTCTCTAATAGAGCCGATGTCGCTGCCGATCAGCGGGGTCCCGGCGCCAAGCGTCTCCACGATCGTGTTAGCGAATGGATCTTCGAATATCGAGGCGTGGATCAACGCGGTTGCGGTGCGCATCTTCTCAACAACTTCGGTTCTTGGGAGTTGGCCGATTAGGCTGACTCTATCTTCGAGTCGATCCTTCTTTATCGTCGCCAGAAGCTCGTCTCGGTATTTCGGATGCTCTGGCGCTCCCGCGATTTCAACAGTCCACTTGAGCTCAGGATGCCTTGCGGCCAGTTTTGCGGAGGCAGCAATGGTTATATGCGGCCCTTTCTGAGCGTGGAGCCGGCAGGCTTGGAAGAAAAGGGGCGGCTTGTCCCTTTGACGCTCGACGTCATCCCCTAGAGTGAAATCGACACCGCGAGGAATGATGTAGGCGCCCTCCGGGTTCAGGCCGGCGGCGAAGTAGTAGTCGCGCAGCTTGGCGCTGACGAAGGCGATGTGCCGATAGTCGCCGCGGAGTTCCATGTCCCGCGCCGTCTTGTAGACGGTATTGAGCATCCACTGATAAGGGGGCGCCTTGTGGGGCCAGATCTTGAGTTGGCGGGCGAGAAACGGGTCGCCGGCATGCCACAGGACGGGAACTCCGCGTTCAACTAAAGGCAGATGGGTGGCTAGGCCGACTCGGTGAAGGCCAAACAGGTAGCCGAGGTCAAATTCTTGTCCTTCTAGGTAGGAATTCAAAACAGCAGCGTTCTCCACGCTCTTGGGTAGGGCGGCAAGGAAGCGCCGAAAGCGTTCAGGGCCGCTCTCGCCTTTCTCAACGTAATCGAGAATTCGGTGCACCCACGGGGGATCATTCGGGGCGCCTTTGAAGATCGGGCGGAATTTGCTGGTGACGAGTTGGACGTCATGTCCTCGAGCACGCAAAGCGCCTGCGATTTGGAAGGCTCGCATCTCAAAGCCGCCGTCAAAGTCTGGCGGGCATAGGTTGCTCACCATCACGATTCGGAGGCGCTGCAACGCGCCCGTCGTCGCCAATGGCACTAAGCTGCTCCCGCCTTGGATTTGGCGCGGCTGAGGACGTCGGCAAACGTGGCCTCGGTTTGGTCGAGGATCTTGTCGAGGGTGTATCGGTCTTCGATCACCTTGAGCCCCTCAATGGCGAGGTTATGGGCGAGACCGGCGTCAGTTAGAACACGTTCCATGTGTAAAGAAAGAGTAGTGGCATCGTCTCGCTCATAGAGAAGCGCCGATTCCTCGTGCTTAACGACTTCCTTGATAGACCCATCGATACTTCCGAGCAAAGGCGTGCCGCTTGCCAGAGTTTCAATAATCGTGCCAGCGAAAGGCTCGCCGTACCTGGAGCAACTTACAAAGGCGGTCGCTTCGGCCATTTTTTGTAAGACTTGGTCGCGCGGCATTTTGCCCAAGAAGCCCACGCGACTAGAGAGGCCGCCGGCTTGGACGGCTTGATTCAGTTGCTCCTGATAGCGTGGGTCTCCCGGGTTGCCTGCCACCTCCAGCCGCCAATCTAAATCCGGTCTTCTTTTCAGGAGCTGAGCGCAGGCTTCGACAGCCGTATGGATTCCCTTCTCATGGTCGACGCGAGAAGCCATGAAGAAGAACGGCGGCCGGCCTCTTTCTCGATCAACGTCCTTTCTTAGCGCGAAATCCGCTCCACGAGAAATCACGTACGGGTGGGGCACGATCATGCCGTGGTCAAAGAAGTAGTCGCGAAGGAATTCGCTGACGAAGGCGATGTTGGAGTAGTCGACCGCCTTCTCCATCTCGTACCACTTCTTGGCCATCGTGTTCATAGAGATCCGGAACCCGCCGATCTCTTTGGGCCACCGATAAAGCTGGTCGACGATGTAGGTGCCCCCTGCGTGCCAGAGAATTGGGATCTTATTCTCCGTCAGGGGAAACGCGCTGGCGAGGCTGATGCGGTGGAGTCCAAAGCAATAAGCGAGGTCGTATTTCTTGCCATTGAGGAATGAGCGCATGGCGGGCACGTTTTCTTCGGCCACGGTCGTGCAGGCCACGCGACGCCAGGCAGCGTCGGCTTTGCGGACTAGGCCGCTTTTGGAGCTGATGGGTACGTAGCGGAAGATGCGGTGGACCCAGTCCGGCTCCGGCGCTTCCAGCTTAAAGCCTTCACGCAGGTGGCTTGTGACGATATCGAGTTCATGTCCACGCGCGCGCAATGCATTTGCTATTTGGAAGGCGCGCAGCTCGTAGCCGCCGTCATAGTCGGGCGGGCATTTATTAGTGACAAGGAGGATTTTCAAATTCTTCTTACATCTAACTAAACAATTTGTCATCCCGAAGGTGCCGCGAAGCAAGCCCAGGGACCTTGTCTTTAGGGATTATTGAACGATAAGGTCCCTCGGCTTGCTTCACGGGCGCTTTCGGGATGACATTTACAAATCAATATTGGAATTTGGGGCGTGGGCTGCGATCAAATTGTGCCCGGTTGAACAGATCCGGGAGGTCTGCACCTCAGCTGGAATGACAATTTTTTTGGGAGGAGAAGAAAAGGGAGGGAGAGAAATAATAAGGATTTTCCCCAAATCTGGGCGATAACCCCGGCTTAGACCGGTGCCTACGGCCGAAAGATCCAAAAAGTTCGGCCCAATTGCAAAGGTTGTTGTGCTCAATAGAGCACGATACTTACCGCATTTTTAGCAGGTTCACCCGTCATTATTACCTGGGACAACCACGAGCTTGCGCTCTGGCCTGTCTTTTGCGTCAACGGTTCTCGAAGAGGATCGAGAGCCGAAAAAAAATCCACAAGGGAAGGAGGCCTACACCTATGCGTGCCAGCCTGAAGGCAATCAGCTGTCTCGCCGTGGCAACGGCAGCCGGGTTCGCGTCCGCAGATACCATTCTGCGACAGCGCACTCTGGCAGACTTAACGAAAGCGTCGAGCACCTCGACGTTTACGAGAAACAATTGCGACTACGTCAGCCTGACGAGCGACTCGAAGGGCTCACCAATCGCCACTCTCAAATTCCGGGGAACCTATGCCAGCTTTGGCCAAGATTTCAGTTCAGCACAGGACTGGTCGGGCTATAACATGGTGCAGGTCCGGGCGGCCAATAAGCAGTCTTATCCGGTGCATTTCAAGTTCATCGTGCAACTTGCATCGGACATCAACAACTACAGCAACGCGTTCACCGGTTCGTTCTACTTGGATGCCAATCAGTCGGAACTGTTTGTCTTCAATCTGAACGTGGACAGTTCCAAACCTTGGGGAATGGAGTATCTCCGGCCCGTTTTGTCTGAGGCCTACACCAACGTCATCGCCGGATCGGCTGGAAGGAACCTGAAGTCGGTGCATCA
The DNA here is from genome assembly GCA_025363835.1 of Armatimonadota bacterium. Taxonomy (GTDB): domain Bacteria; phylum Armatimonadota; class Fimbriimonadia; order Fimbriimonadales; family Fimbriimonadaceae; genus JANYLD01. The sequence continues at coordinate 16,673 of JANYLD010000374.1, read as the reverse complement.
CTGGCGCGTTTCCTTGCAGGACGCCGACACCGCTTCTTTGGCCATCAGCGACGTCAAGCTTCTTCGACAAGACCTCGTGTTCAACGGCATCGCTGACGCTTATGGCCAGTACACGGATAGGTCTTGGTCCAACAAGATTCAGCAAAGTTCGGATTTCGCAGCTCGAAAGGCGGGGGAGATGGACGATCTTAGCGCGAACCCCGGCACTGGCGAGACCAATGGAAGCAAGACATTGGTTAACCCAAAACCGACGCTCGGAGTATGGAAGGTCGTTCGCAACTCGAGTGGCCGGATGTACCTTCAGCACCCGAACGGAAAATTGTTCTGGAGTCTAGGTTTGAGCGGCGTTGGTGAAGGAGAGGCAACACCGGTTGAGAATCGTGAAACGCTGTTCACTTCGTTACCTAGCCAAAGCGGCTCGTTCGCGGGCGCCTACATGCAACGTCCAACGCCCAACGGCAGTGTGACGTGTCTCAGTTTTAACGTTAAGAACCTGATGTCCAAGTACGGCACGAATTATCAAGCTTCCTGGGAGGCAATGGTGAAGCAGCGTTTGGCTTCGTGGGGCATCAACACGTTGGGAATTCAATCCAAAGACGACTTCTTGGGCGGCTCAATCCCTTACACGGTGATCGATAGCACGAACGATTTTAAGACTCGGCTGAGGACCCCACATCAACTTTGGGGCTCTATGCCTGATCCATACGCAAGCGGTTTCCAAACTTGGATGACTGCCAAGTTCACTACGGACTTGGCGTCCGAGATAACGCACGCCAACTTCATGGGCGTCTTTATCGACAACGAGCTTTCGTGGGGCGATACGAGCACTTCCCTGCTGTACTTCAACGTACCGCGCGGTGTTCTCAACTCGCCGTCTTCCCAGCCTGCGAAGACTGCGTTTATGAACGAACTTAAAAGCAGATACAGCTCTATCAGCTCTCTGAACTCGGCTTGGAAGACCAGCTACTCCTCTTGGTCGGACTTCCTGTCGAGACAATGGCTGCCTACCAGCTTCTCCACATCGATGCAGTCCGACTTCAAGAAGTTCATCGGAGCATTTGCCGATGCGTACTATTCGCGAGTCAACGCCGCCCTTTCGACAGCGGGGCTGAAATCGCTCTATCTGGGCTCTCGCTTTGATGACTTCACGCCTGAAGTGGTATCCGCTGCTTCCAAGTCCGTGGACGTTCTCAGTTTCAATCTCTATCGGACCGTCGACAATGTTGACTGGAACTACCTCGACTCGCTCTCCCGTCCGGTGCTGATCAGTGAGATGGGCTACGGCACAATGGCTCGCGGCACCTTCGGGGGTCCGGCCACCGTGTTCTCTCTTGCCGATCGGTCCAGCCGCCTTTCAGGGTTCCTTAACAAGGCAATATCGAGCAACAACATCGTGGGCGTTCATTGGTACGGCTACACAGATGAGCCGATTACAGGCCGCTGGTCGGACTATGAGAATGCAGGCATGGGCATTGTCGACGTGGCCGATAACCCGTATCCGGAGACGGTGCAGACGCTTCGTGATTTCACGAAAGACATGTACTCCGTTAGAGGCTGATCACGTGATGAGGTGAGATCCAAAGGTTCAGGGACTCACCTCATCACGTCTTGCCATGCAGCGATTTAGCCGAGCAGTCAAGTTGCCGCGTCTTACGGCTGCGCTAGAACATTTGAGTCGACTAGCCGTAATATTGCGTATTCGTCGCGCACAACAACCGGTTTGAGCGAGCGAGGAAGATCCAATCCACCGCTGCGACGAAGGTAAAAAATATACTTAGGAATTTCTCGCAAGCCCTTGTCTCGAGAGATGTTCAAGCTTTGCTGCGCATAGGAATCCAACGAGGTCCGGTCGCCCAAGCCGACGGCTTGCGGCAGTGTATCGAACTGACCAAAAGGGGGGCGCTTCAAAAGCGGTTGCTGATCCGGATTGGTAAACAGATTGTTCGCGAGAAGCGGCCTTTCCATCAAAAGAAGGCAGGCAGCATGCTGCATTCGAGGAGACCAGTTTCCCGGCGTCGTTGACTGGATGGAACCTTGCCTTACCGTGAGCACGATCGAGCCGCTAGGGATCCTCCGTAGGTCATCGACGGTGCGGTCAGTTTCCGGTTGCCAACTTGCATAGGCGAATGAGGTTGTGCCGGCTCTAAATACAAGGAGCGCTCCCAAGATAATGCCGCCCAAACGACTGCTCACACCAGGTCGCGGCGCCACGCTTACTAGCGCGAACAGACAGATCACAATTGGCATTCGGACGTCCACTGATCCGGTTGTTTTGAATTGTGAGGGGGCGGCAAGGAACACCAGGCTTGGGATGGCAATCAGGGGCCAAGCCCTCCGGTTGAAGCGCGCATTCCTGCTTATGAAGAGAATAGCCAAGCCGACGAGCATCAGCGCCAGAAAGGCCGTGTCCGACGCCCCCTGGCCCGTGTGCCAAGTTTTGAGCGGCATATCTAGCTTGGTAACGAAGTGACTGAAGGTCATGGTTGATGCCTCCTGCGCAGTTGGACTGACCTCGATCATCAAGCCTCCAAGAGCCAGAGTGGGAATCATAAGGCTTGCAACGTCCATGACTAAGCGCTTACGCCAGTTCGCTTCCCTCCGGAGTTGCAGTCCCTCGTAGGCCAGGGCACAAGCTACGAAGAACGCCAGTGCAACGAGGTGGCACGTGAATAGAACCACCATGAGCGCTGCATCGACCCAAAAGCGCCGGACTGGCCGGTCACGATTTTCGATGTGCATTGCGAGTGCTAGCGGAAGAAGGGCGAGGCCGAATAGGTAGTTCACGAATCCGAAAAAGAGGAGGCGGTTGTAGATGAGCAGCGCCGGTGCCAAGCCATAAAATGACCACCGCCCGCATAAAGTCTTATTTAAGCGTGCACCTGAATAAATTGCCAGGCCAAAGAGGATTGCTAAGAATGCCTTGCCGGCAGCCTGTATCGGAATGACTTGCGCCAACGGCACAATGATCATCTCCGCAGCAAGGTTTGGCAAAAGCGCCCAATGCGGCGCATAGAATCGCCAATACTGCGCATTCCCGTGAGCGAGGATGAAACACCGTGCCAAATGATTCGGAAAGTCAATGCTGGGCAGCACCCTAGCGAAACACAACGGCAGGCAGGCCAGAGCCCACGTCAACAGCAAGCTTCCCGTAAGACGGGCGCTAGGCCCGGATGCACTGCCTTCGTCTTCGGGAGTCACCGCGTATTAATATGCTGCAAAATCCGTGCTACGACGACCCTTTTAGCTCAGTTGCAGCAGAACTGACATCCCATCGTTAGAGCCAGTGTGTTTGCCCATGCCCCATACGCCATCACCTGATCCCTTTTTCCTCATTCTCGATTCCACGCGTTTATTTCGGCCTGAATATGGCCAAAAGTGAAAAAACCCGGTAAGGCTGCCAGAGTTGACAGCCCGTAATTCTCACCCAGGTAATTCTTCTGGCACGCTTAGCGGCTTTACAAGGAACGTGCTTCTACGGTGGGATAAGCGCCGCCTCCTAACAGGAAACATGCCGCCCGTGAGCACACTGCTAGGCCGACCCGAAGATGGCGCTTGATATCCCGACAACCAAGGGAGAAATGAAGCTAATGCGTCACATCAATCGCTTGGTGGCACTCGCTGGAATTCTGGCGCTCGTGACCGCCGGCCACGCGGATACCATCCTGAGACAGCACGCCTTCGACCTGACTCAGGTGAAGAATCCATCAGTCTTTACACTAAACAACCTGACCGTCTCTGGAATTGGATCCGATGACGAGGGCCTGACTGCCGTGAACGCAGTGTTTAACGGACACTACGCGAGCATCGGCCACGCCTCGAGCTCCAGCTACCAGGACTGGTCACCTTACAACATCCTAGCGGTCAAGCTAACGAACCATGAGTCGTTTCCTTGCACGTTCCGGATGCTCGTCTACTTAACCTCCAGCCCGACGAACGGCTCTAATATGTTCTCTGGCGGAATCACCATCGGTCCGAACCAAACTCAGCGCTATTTGTGCTATTTGAACCCGGACGACCCCATGGCGGCAGGTGACATGAAGTATCTGCGACCCGTCCTGACGGCGCCCTACGCCGAGATCTACTCAGGCGGGACCTTCCGGAACCTGACGAAGATTTACAACTGGCGCCTTTCCTATCAAGGTTCAGCGGCGGCACACGTTGACGTGTCCGACCTGCGCTTGATCAAGCAGAACCTGGTCTTCGATAACATGGTTGACGCGTTCGGCCAGTATACGGATCGAACCTGGGCTACCAAGATCAACTCCACGGACGACCTGCAAGCGCAGAAGGCTGCGGAGCAGACTGATCTTGCCAGCAACCCTGGCCCTGGCGAGCAGCTTGGGACCACCAAAATCGCGGCGGACAACTCTGTTCCGGGCGAGTGGGCAGTTGTCACTCAGAACTCAGGCAAGAAGTATCTCCAGCATCCTAACGGCAACTTGCTGTGGGCGCTGGGCGTGAGCGCGGTTGGCTCTGGCGTTCAAACGCCAGTTGGCGGCCGAGAGGGCATGTTCTCCAACCTGCCGGATTCTGCAGGCCAGTTCTCGACCTGCTTCTCCATCAAGCCGACCCTTGACGGCAACAACACGTGCTACAACTTCCATCAGCAGAACCTAATGCTTAAGTACGGCGCAAATTACACCCAGGCTTGGGAGAACGTCGTCTGGCAACGGCTCGCCTCTTGGGGAGTCAATACGCTGGGGATGCAGTGCGGAACCGACTTCTACAACAACTCCATGCCTTACACCCAGTTGCTGACGACGCAGTATTTCGGAGATCGACTTCGACTGCCACATCAGCTTTGGGGCACGATGCCTGATCCGTACGATTCCAACTTCCAGCCTTGGATGGTCTCGACCTTCAGCAAGGCGCTCGCTCCCTATAACGGCCAAAAGAACTTTATGGGCGCTTATGTGGACAACGAGCTCTCTTGGGGCAACATGACGAGCGACAAGATGGAGTTCAACGTGGAGCTTGGCATCTTGAAAGCGCCGTCAAGCCAGCCGGCAAAGGTCGCCTTTGTTAACTGGCTAAATGAGCGATACAATGGCTCGATCAGCAACCTGAACAACTCGTGGGGCAAGTCCTTCTCGTCGTTCAACAGCATTCTGACCGGCTCTTGGGTCCCCACCTCGTTCCCTCTTCCTAAAGGAATGGCGAGCGACTTCCAGGCCTTCACAACCGAGTTCGCAAACCAGTACTTCTCGAATGTTCGCAGTGCGCTAGCCAAGGTGAACCTTTCCGGTCTGTATTTGGGTTGCCGGTTCGCGGAGTACACCCCTGAGGTCGTTCAAGCGGCCGACAAGTATGTCGACGTAGTGACCCTCAATGTGTATCGCACTGCCGACAACTTCGATTGGGCTCTCTTTGGTGGCTTAAACCACCCCTACATGTTCAGCGAACTCGGCTATGCGGTCGACGGAGACGGAACATTCTCGGGATGCGGCGTGGTGTACAGCCAAGCCGAGCGAGCCAGCAACCTGACGACCATGCTCAACCGAGCAAACGCGCAACCCAATTGCGTTGGTGCGATTCTCTACTGCTACACGGACCAGATGGTCACGGGCCGATATTCGGACTATGAGAACTCTGGACTCGGGCTAGTGGATGTGACTGATACCCCTCACTACGAGGCGGTTAATGTTCTTCGAAACTTCTCGAAGAACATGTACACGAATCGCAACTAGATCGTAAGACTGTGACGCACTTAAAAAGGCGCGAGGCTTTTGGCCTCGCGCCTTTTTTAATGATGAAGTGATGATGTGATGATGTGATTGGGAGAGAATTCAGCCATGTCTTACGAGAGGCCGTCCTTTGAACCCGAATTCGTCAATGAACCCCGAGCAGCTTATGGATCTCGGTTCGCAGTCACCGAGAACTAAAGGTTTATCAAAGAGCCTTTGGCTTCGCTCACGAGATTTATGTCGTCTCGAAAGGCTTTCCAGCCGAGGAGCGCTTTGAACTTAAATCGCAGATTAGAAGGTCATCGAGATCCGTTTGCGCGAACATCGCCGAGGCGTGGCGCAAAAGACGGTACAAACCAGCGTTCATCAGTAAGATGAGCGATTTGCGAAAGTTGAAGGATTCATGACTCCCGCAGAGGCCGAACGTCTTTGGCAAGAATACGAATCTCTAATCGCCACCATCGTTGGAATTTCGCTGAACGCCGACAAGTGGGTAATGAAAGGATGATGATGGGATGAAGTGATGGATTGACACCGATCCCGAGCCCTCACATCATCACATCATCACCTCATCACTTCATCATCCCTAAGCCGCCACCGGCAAATTCCTTGCTCTCCGATACGGTTCTCCAAAGAACTTCTCGCCGTAGACGCTGCCGTAAAGCAGGCCGAAGATAATCATCCAGTAAATGCCCGTCTCCAATTTGGCGTGGCGGGTGCCCGTCAGGCTGTAGACCATGTAGGTCACGAGCAGTAGACCTCCCACTATGCGCAGCGTTCTGATGTGGAGATAGTTGTGCCGCTTGGCCAGCCTCAGGCCGTACCATAGCGAGCCGAAGAAAAACAACAAGTGGACGACACCGGGGATGCCGTGGTTGATGTAAGCCTGCAGATATCCGTTGTCGATCGAGTTCGTCCGAGACCAGACGTCGCCACTCCTGTCGATGGAGTATCCACGGGAGTCCCAACCGCCGCCCAAGGGCGCAAGGTCTATGGCCTGATTCATAAGGGCGTCGATGCCCCTTTGCCGTTCCTTAAAGGAGTCGTCGTCCTGGATCTTCTTGTTGAAGGTGTTCTCGAGGTACGTCATGTCCATCTTCTGAACGAAATAGAGGCCGCCGACGAGGACGCACCCTATGGCTATAACTCCGGTGACGAACACCTTTGTTCGACCGGTCATGAGCATCAAATAGAGGAAATAGCAGAAAAGCAGAAGCGAAGTCGCGATCGCGGCCCGGCTTTGGGCGACAAGGGTGCCGATCATAAACAAGGCGATGCCAAACGCGGCAGCCCAAACGGACTTGGAGCTCATCGACCTACCCTGCGCGACGGTCATGCCGATGATGCAGCACATCGCGACGAGATTCATGAAGCCGAAGTAGTTCGGACCAGAGAACAAGGCAAGCGGCCTTGGCGAGCTCAAATCGAGCTGCATCGCGGTAACAGCGCCAGCGGCTCCATTTTGGACCCCGAAGCTTGTCGCCCAGGCCTTTGTTGGACCGGGACCGTAGCCCTGAAGGATTCCAACAATGCAGGCGAAGCCGAGGAAGAAGAGGATCGCCTTTAGAAAGGCTCCGGTTGCGGTTCTTGGATCGACGCAACAGAGGGCAAAGGCGGCCCGGAACATGAACCAGTTGGTGAGAATGATTCCCAAGTAGTTCAAGATATCGTCTGCCATCATGACCCGGTTTAAGACCTGAGAGGCCCATAACTGGCTTACAACGGCCAAGCCGAGCCACAAGACGAAGGCGTAGTCCAAGGGCGTGCGGGCGAAGACCTTGTTTCCGCGAACCTTTGCGCAGAAGGCGATGACGCCGACTGCGTAGTAGAAGGTGATTGGCAAGCCCAAAGGCTTGAAGGAGGGGCGCAAGACATGCGCTCCAATGAGGAGCCACGCGCTGAGCGCCGTGAGCATCCGGTAGAGCCCAATGACCCACCGTTTCTCTGAGACCGGAAGCGCAACCGTCTCCGGCTGCGCTTCTGGTCTCCTAAGCCTTTCCCTGGCGATAACTGCGGCCATATCCTTTGCCTTTATTCAGGTTTTCCTGATTCGATTGCATGGCGAGAAGGGTCAGGCTCGCTTTGAGGAAGAGCACTGCTCGTCGACCGAATGCTGCTGCCATCGAGGGCCAAGGTGTCTCCCACGGTTGGCGTATAAACGACGTCCGGCGCCTTCGGCATAACGATCAGGGCGGAGATGATGATGCCAACCGCAAGCCCCATGAGGACGAAGACCTTCGGGTTCGGGAAGCTCGGGGCTCCCGGGGCGAGGGCCACGGAGATGATCTGAGCCTGCGCCGTTCGGGCACTACCATTGGTGACCATGAGTGGAATCTTCTGCTGCATCAGCATCTGATAATTCTGCTGCGCGGCGCTTTTATCGAGTTGAAGCTGGGCAAGTTCTTGTGCGGCGGCAGGATAAACGCTGCCCTCGGACAGGATGTGGCCGTACGTCGACTTGAGCGAGGACAGGCTGCTCTGCAGACTCTGCACCTTCGCTTGAGACTGGGCGTAAGCGCTCTGGAACTGCGACCAGTTTGGATTGATCGTCCTGTCCGAGCGTCCAACGACGTCGTGTGTGAGCCCTGAGCGCTCCTTTTGCAAGTCTGCCAGCTTCTGGGCTGCCTGCTTCACGAGAGGATAGTCATCCGTGTATTTCGCTCGGTAAGCCTGCAAGTCTGAGGATGCCTGGCTAATCTTGGAATCCAAATCCATAACCGCGGGGTTAATTTGGACGACCGTGCTAGCCTGAATATACTCAGGCGTGGAGTCCAGAGAGTGCTTAGCCGAGACGAGTTCAGCCTGGGCGCCTTCCAACTGGGATTCAGTTTGCTGAATGGAGGCCTCAGTGTCTTTTTGAAGCTTGTCCTGCATGCCGCCTGCAGCAAGTGGATCGCTGATATTGTATTTCTTCTGAACCTCCGCGATCTTTCGGTTGATGTTGTCTAGCTTGGCCTGTTCCACGGAAATCGAGTCGTTAATGCTCGCAAGCGCTCCACCACCCATCGCGGAAGCAAGCTTCTTGTTCAGGTCCATGTAGGCCTGTCCGATGTTGTTGGCGGTGTCGGCGGCGAGCTGTGGATCGTCCATCGTGACGCGAAGATCAACGATGTCTGAGTCCTTGTTGTTGTCGATACGGAGACGGTTGACAAGGCTGTTGTATCGATCCTCGGCCTGAGTTTGGTCCGCAAAAGCCTTGGGGTGTGCAACGGCTGTTCGGTTGATCGCGTCAAGCAAAACTTCCGTTCCCGTGATGGCATCGATCTGCGTCGAGATCGAGCGTGGCCGGGTAAATCCCGTCATGTCGGTAAATGGACTCATGGGATTGTCCACCTGGGCAACCCGAAGGCTCTCGTCTAGCATCAAGCTCATTGTTGCCGTGTACCGCTTGGGAAGTACCAGTGACAACATGAACATGAACACTGGGCAAAGCACCAGCGCCAGCATTACTTTGAAGGTTTTACTTTTCATCCTCTCCTCATTCGTCTCGCGTCAGGCTCTCGCCTAGCCGCTCACCTTTCTGTTTCTATTCGTTCTCAAACAATATTCCGGCTTTGGATTCAGAAGAACCCGCCGCTAACCCGGTTGGCTTCGTCCACATACTTGCTCGCAAAATCGAGCAGTTCTTTGTCCGAAATTCCCTCCGACATAGGAATAAAGCGATAAAAGACCCCTTGGTCGTTCCTGATATGAATTAATTGTCCGGCTACCATCTCCAATCGCATCTTTCGTGCCACGGATTCGTAACCGTAGGGACCCCGGTAGAAATAGAGCGCAGACTTCTCGCCCTCGCTGCCCTTCATTTTCACGAAGGTCATCGGAATCTCACCGTGGCTCTGCGTCGGAACCTTGACCTGACGCCCCTCGGTGATGTTCCACCCGGAAGCGGTGAAGCAGACTTGGGGGTCGTGGAAGCTTTGGCCACTGTCGCTCGCAATGAGGACAACGTCGTAAAGCTTATTGCCCGATTGGTATTCCCTAGCGATGATTCCGGAAGGCTGCAGCGTGTCGTACGTGGACTGGCCCATACGGTAGCTCTGGCCAGGGACGTCGGGGCTGGAAATGAATCGGTACGGTCCCACCGATTCAGGCGCCCGAGCGGCCATGTAAGCCTCGTTCACCACCGCGCTCCGAGGGGGCGGGACAAATTGGTTTGCGAGGCCAAACGCGAAGATGACTGCGGCCGCGATCCAAGTTCTCTTGACTAATCCTTCCATCCGAGCCCCCTTGCGATCTTAAAGAGTAAGAAAAAGCAGACCAGCAGCGTGATGTAGCCGCTGTAGTCGTGGAATGTGTGGCCCGCATCCTCGCCCCAAGTCGTTCCAACCATCCCGATTAATGCGATGCGGAGTCCGTTGATGAAGACGCAAAGGGGCAAGATTACGACCACCATGGCAACGTTGCCCCACCACTTTAGGTTCGCGATCATCATAAAGAAGGCGGTGAATGCAGTCACGGCAAGAAGCAGCTTCAATCCGCTGCAAGGGACCGCCACATCCAGATTGAAGTGGGCCAGCATGATCGTAGTCGGATCAAGCTTAAGCGGATCGAATCCAAGCGCCTTCAGAATCTCGAAGGCCGCCGTGGTAGACCACAGCTGAGCCCGGTTTGTATTGAGATTGATGAGGCCGGTAAAGAGCGGTAGCGCAAAGCTGAGATAGAGAACTGGAAACGTCAGCTTCTCCATCCATTTCCAGCCCGCGACAAACCAAATGGACGCCAGGATCGAAAGCATGAATGCGATCGAAAGCCCTTCGAACACCCTCGTGTGGGTCGTCACGTAAGCGACGTATCCAAGCACCGCCAGTACCGGCAGAGCCCAATAGCCGGTTTTGATCGGTGTGTCCTTGATCTGGTCCCACTTCTTGTACACGACGTAGCCAGAAATGAAAGGAACGAGAAAACCGTGGGTGTAGTATCCGCTGTCGTCGGTCCAAAGCCTCACCGAACGAGTGACGATAAACCAGTAGAGGTAGAGGACTCCGACTAGAACAGCGACCGCAGGGACAAAAACTGACGATTGAACAATCGGCCGCCACCATGATTCGCGCGGAAGCGTGCCCGCGGAATTGGCGATATCGGAGGTATCTGAACCAAGAGGTTCAACAACGGAAGCAGTATCCATACTTGCTATCTTCTTGGCAACGCCATTAGGATCAAATTAGTGCCCACCAGAGTCTACGGCCGCTCGCCCAAGAAACTCTTTGGGTTTGGCGACGGCGGGGCACAAAAGGTTGCGTCTTCATAAGTATAGGCGCTGTTCTCACCTCCCCGGTTTTTGATGAGGCAAGCTTTGTGCCAGTCCGACTGTGTCGTTGGCTGTGTCCGCCGGCAGGACAGCATGGCCTCAACTCGACCCCAGTGCATTTTCTAAGTACGCAATTCCATCTACGCGGCAAGGGACAAAGTCTTTGCCAGCCTGGCCATTTTTTGCGTTTTCCTTCACACAAGCGGAGTAGTCTTTGTACAATAGAAGTCGGCTCGGAGGGCGACTTAAATTGACGGGGACTTCACATTCTACGGTTCCTGGGCTTGAAAAAGCCCCGACGGGGATCGACGGATTCGATGAGATTACGGCCGGCGGCTTACCCAAGGGCAGACCCTCACTTATATGCGGTGCGGCTGGTTGTGGAAAGACCCTTTTCGCGACCGAATTTTTAGTACGCGGAGCGACCGAATTTGGCGAACCAGGCGTTTTCGTAGCATTCGAAGAAACTGCAAAGGACCTGACGGCCAACGTGGCTTCTCTGGGGTTCGATCTGGCCGAGTTGCAAAGAACAAACCTGTTGCGCATCGACCACATAAGTGTCGACCGATCGGAAATTGAAGAGTCAGGCGACTACGATCTCGAAGGCCTTTTCATTCGCCTCAACTACTTAATCGACCAAATCGGGGCAAAGCGCGTCGTCCTTGACACCATAGAGACGATTTTCTCGATTTTCAGCAATCCTGCTGTCCTCAGGAGCGAGTTGCGACGGCTTTTCCATTGGCTGAAAGACAAGGGCGTCACCGCCGTAATTACGGGAGAGAGAGGTGATGGAACTCTGACGCGGCAAGGGCTTGAGGAATACGTATCGGATTGCGTTGTGCTGCTTGACAATCGAGTTTTCGATCAGGTCACCACGCGGCGGCTTCGAGTCGTCAAGTATCGCGGCTCGTCCCATGGCACGAACGAATACCCCTTTCTCATCGATAAGGATGGATTTAGCGTGCTTCCCGTCACCAGCTTGGGGCTCAAACATGGCACTAGCCAAGAGAGGGTTTCGACTGGAATTCCTGCTCTTGACGAAATGCTGGGGGGCCAAGGCTACTACCGTGGCAGCAGCGTGCTCATGTCTGGAACTGCCGGTACGGGGAAAAGTTCGCTTTCAGCCTACTTTGCAGACGCTACCTGCAAGCGGGGCGAGAAGTGCATCTATTTTGCTTACGAGGAATCGGAAGAACAGATTGTTAGAAACATGAGGTCCATCGGCCTGGACCTCCAACCCTGGATTGACGAAGGACTTTTGGTCATTCACGCTACCCGCCCGATGCACCACGGACTTGAAATGCACCTGGCCACCATGCAAAGGATGGTAAAGCAACTCAAGCCTACAGCCGTCATCGTCGACCCGGTGTCCAACCTGGAAGCAGTGGGTAGTCGCTTCGACATCAATTCCATGTTGATTCGACTCGTGGATTATTTGAAAGCGAACGGTATCACCGGCTTCTTCGTCAGTTTGACGGCTGGTGGTTCGAGCCTTGAACGCACCGAGATAGGAATGTCGTCCGTTATGGATACTTGGCTGCTTCTGCGTGACATTGAACTAAACGGGGAGCGTAACAGGGGCCTCTATGTTCTCAAGTCCAGGGGAATGCACCATTCAAACCAGATTCGGGAATTCCTTATTTCCGACGCGGGCATCGACCTTTGTGATGTCTACCTTGGGCCAGAAGGTGTCTTGACCGGGTCTGCTCGAGTTGCTCAGGAGGCCCAAGAGCGAAGTCAGCAGTCTCAAGCAGCCCAAGAAGCTAAGGTCAAAGCAAATGCCTCTGAACGTCGCAAAAGAGCCATTCATGCACAAATTGCACTTCTTCAGGCAGACCTTGAGGCCGAAGAGACGGATTTAGCTACCAATCAATTCGGCGAAGCAGAGCGCATGAAGCGCCTTGGCGAGGTTCGCGAAGAGATGGCAAAATCTAGGGGACGCTTGACACCCTCGTCCAATGGAGAGAAGAAATGACCTCAGATGCTGTCGCACTGGATCCCCCGGAGGCAGGCCACTACACGCTTACCCTGTACGTGGCTGGCCAAACCCCTAAGTCGATTACGGCATTTGCGAATCTGAAGAAGATTTGCGAAGAGCATTTGGAGGGCAGGTACACCCTGGAGGTTATCGATCTGATGAAACACCCGGAACTGGCACAAGAACACCAAATTCTTGCTTTACCGACGTTAGTGCGCCAGGTGCCGACACCGATGCGAAAGTTAATAGGGGATCTCTCCAACATTGAAAAAACTCTGGTAGGCATGGAGATAAGGCCGCAACACCCATGACGGAAGACTTCTCGGCAACGATTCTCGAGTTGGAGGAGGCCGTTCGCAAGGCGCACGAAGGCTTTTATCAGCTGCGCCTCTATGTGAGCGGCTCCTCGCCCCGGTCAACACAAGCGGTCACCAATGTGAGGACCATCTGTGAAGAGTATCTGCCCGGACGATACAATCTGGAAGTGGTCGACCTCTACCAGCAGCCTGGACTCGCCTCTGACGCACAAGTGTTGGCGGCACCGACTTTGGTAAAGGAGCAACCGGCGCCTATGCGAAGGCTCGTCGGAGACATGTCCGATGAAGATAAGGTGCTTTTCAGCCTCCATATTGTCAAGAGGGAAGCATGAGCTCACCAGGATCTACGCTTAAACTGTCCAGTCCGCGTGAACTGCTCTTGGAATTTGAAGAGCTGCGTTCCAAGCTTGAGGAGGCGGAGGCCACCCTTGACGCCATTCGCACGGGTGAAGTCGACGCTCTTATTGTCCAGGGCAAGGACGGTCAACAGGTTTACACCCTCAAGGGCGCTAACGACAACTACCGTATCTTTGTCGAGCGGATGCAAGAAGGAGCGGTAACCCTGGATCCGCAAGGCATTGTCCTCTATTGCAATCAGCGGATGGCAGACATGGCGGGACGCCAGTTGGAGAAGGTGATCGGAAGCCCCTTCGCAGATATGCTGCACGGAGAGGAGCGGAAGGCCTTTGACCACCGGCTGGTGGGAACATGTGAAGAGGCGGACAGGTATGAGTCCGCAATAACGAGACAACGGGCCTCGACTCCAGTTGTCATCTCCATATTTCGATTGGAGGAAGAGGGCCCGGCGGCGTTTGCGCTTACCGTTACCGATCTTTCCGAGCAGAAAGAGCATGAACAGGAGCTTCGGAAAGCGAACACCGAGTTGGAAGGCTTTTGCCACTCGATCTCACACGACCTCCGAGCTCCACTGCGCAGCATTGTGAGCGCGGCGAGCATCCTCATTGAGGATTACGGCAGCCATCTGCCGCCCCCTGCCAAAGATGACTTGAACAGGATCAAGGCCGCAGGAAATTATCTCGACGTGCTAATTGACGACCTCCTCACCTACGCCCGCCTTTCCCGCCACAAGCTCAGGCGAGAGACCGTCCATGTTTCTGAAATGGCGCAGTCCATCGCCTCCAGGCTGGAAGATGCCCAGAAGGTGGAGTGGAGAATCGACGAGACGGGCGAGGCGGTCGGTGACTCGAAGCTCCTTGAGATCGTGCTTCAAAATCTGCTTTCTAACGCGGTCAAATACTCTGCCGTGCGCGAGCACCCCGTCATCGAGATGGGACAGAAAGATTTCCCGGAAGGGCCAGCGTTCTTTGTGCGAGACAACGGAATCGGCTTCAACATGTCTTATGTGAACAAGATTTTTTTCCCGTTCGAGCGGCTGCACACCAATGACCAATACCCGGGAACGGGGATCGGCCTCGCAAACGTCCAACGCATCCTTGCCCGACACGGCGGCCGCATCTGGGCCGAAGCCGAGGTGGACAAGGGCGCCACCTTCTACTTCACAATCCCAAACCACGCGATGGCCGCGACAGGTGTTCAAGCAGATAGCCAGTTGCTCCTTTGACAAGGGGCTAAGACGTGGACGTCTTGCCTGCGTCTACGGGCGGCTGTTGACAGCGCGCGGTTATGGTCATTCTCATGCAACCACGGTGGACGCAGTTCATATCCTCAGAGAATGCCGGACTCTCAGGTTAGCGCGGGTCCGGTTAGTAGCCCTCTACACGAGGCGGCGGACCGGAGCGAGCGGAAAATTACGGTCACGTGTCGAGGCAGCAGACCTTCATTTTTCCAAGGATGCAACGAGCACTCCGTGTTCAATGGCTCGGGATGACAAAAGATCTATCCGACAAGCCTTCATCCTTCATCCTTTATCCAGTATCCTTTCCCTCGCACCAGATATGTCTACAACCGAATCCCAAATTGAAGGCGTGGTCATGAAGTCGATGGCCCGCTATACCGATAAACGCGGCTGGCTGATCGAGCTTTACAGGGACGACGAGCTTCCGGAGGGTTTCAAGCCGGTGATGGGCTACATTAGCGTCACCCTCCCCGGCATCGCCCGCGGACCTCATGAGCATGTCAATCAGACCGACGGGTTTATCTTCCTCTACGGCAAGATGGAACTGCATCTGTGGGAGTCTCGCCTTGGCAAAGGCGACCGGCATGAGATCCACGTTGTGGGCAAAGACAACCCCATTTTCGTCACTGTCCCACCTGGCGTGGTCCATGCTTATAGGAACGTTGGAGAGGAAGACGGCATGGTCCTCAACTTCCCTGACCAGCTTTATGCGGGCTGGGGCAAGAAGGAGCCTGTGGACGAAATTCGGCATGAGGAAGAGACCGAGTCGAGGTATAAGTTTTGAGGTTTTTAGTTACCGGTGGGGCCGGATTTATCGGCTCGAACTATTGCCGGCTGATTCTCAAGAAGTATCCCGACGCCCAAGTAACGATCCTGGACGCTCTGACTTACGCGGGCAACCTCTCGACCATCGAGGATTTGCTTCACAGCGGACGGGTGCGCTTCTATGCGGGCCGCATTCAGGACCCAGTCGTTGTCAACGGACTTATCAAAGCCGAGAAGCCGGACTACATCGTCAACTTTGCCGCCGAAAGCCATAACGATCGCTCGCTTTTAGAGAGCGGGTCTTTTATTCAGACTGACGTGGCCGGAGTCCACTGCCTTCTGGAAGCAACGCGAGAGCACGGCGTCGAGCGCATGCTTCACGTAAGCACGGACGAGGTTTACGGGACGATTGATGAAGGAAAGTTCTACGAAGATTCGCCCATCATGCCCAACACGCCGTACAGCTCCAGCAAGGCAGGCGGCGACCTCCAGGCACGGGCACACCACATCTCTTTTAGAACACCGGTGGTTGTAACGCGCGGCGGCAATAACTACGGCCCCTGGCAGTATCCAGAAAAGCTCATTCCCTTCTTTGTAATTCGGCTGCTGGACGGCAAGAAGGTCCCGCTGTATGGCGAGGGCACCCAGGTCCGCGAATGGATCCACGTCCTGGACCACTGCGAGGGCATAGACGCCGCTTTGCATAACGGCAAGCCTGGGGAGTTCTACAATATCGGCGACGAGAGCAACGAGAAGGAGAACCGCGAGGTCGTCCGCATTCTTCTCGAAGAGACCGGCCGCGACGAGTCCCTCGTCAAAAAGATCGAAGACCCCAGAAAAGGCGCCCACGACAAGCGCTACTCAATGGGCACCGAGAAGGCTCAGCGCGATCTTGGATGGAAGCCGACTCGCAACTTCGAGACCTCCCTAAGAGAGACCGTGCGTTGGTACAAGGACAACCAAACTTGGTGGCGGGCTATTACGGAGCTGCCTAGCTATAAAGACTTCATCGCCTCGTTCTACGGCAAATATCTAGGCGAAGATCTGTAAACGCAAGAATCTTCCCCCGGGGCGGGGGAAGATT
>JANYLD010000370.1 GCA_025363835.1 Armatimonadota bacterium | reverse complement strand
CTTCTTCATGCTGAAAAGATGGAGAGATACACAGTCACCATAGAACAGAGCCTGAAAGTTCTTTAGATGGCTGCTAATGCAGCCCTTGTAATCGTCATACACCCGGTCAAGCCAACCTGCTTCGTTCTGTGCGCTGGCCGCGTAATATCGGGTTTCAAGTTCGCGCAGATAGTGAACTAAACTCTTGCCAGCTTGGCGTGTACCGCGCGAAAAGCCCTCTGTCTCGCTGTCGGAAAGCACATCTAGCCACATCCGTCCTTGCGCAAGCCATTGCGGAGGAGCCATAAGCATTTCCAGCCGTTCAGGACTGGTCATCAATTCCAACGAACCGACGTAGCGACCAATCGTGTAAATCAATGAGGGGTTGTAGCGTTCCATACCTGTATCTCCAATCGGCGCGGACAGCCAAAGACTGTCGCACCACCCTACAGGATCGAGACGCACAACCGAATCAACCGCCAAAGGCGGCAGGTAACAGCTTGGTGTAACCATTGTGGAACCAACTTAAAACCCCAGGCGCATTGCACCCAGGGTCAATCCGAAGTATAGACGTATGTCTACTAATTTGTCAAGTGGTCAGGGTTTGCTGAGTGAGGTATATAACCCCCTTTACGATTTACCCCTACGTGGCAATAATCTCCACATTCGCCCTCGGCACGAGAACCTCTTTGCCGTCCTCGAGCTTTGCTTTCAGCACTCGAACCTCAGTGCCGGAATCGACCACCATGAGTTGTGCCGGGAGTTCGGTCACGGTGGCCAGGAGACCGAAGTAGGGCTCTCGGATGACGCGTATATGCGCGCCGGGCTTTAGTTCGAACGCGCTCAAGTCCTGCTTCTTACTCTCTTCCGCCTTTACGTCCAGCGGCACGATGATCTCGGGACGGATAACGCCGGCTCGGATCTGCGTCGCCCCGTTGATCGAGGCCTTCTTGCCCTCCAGACTCTTCAGCAGCTCAAAGGTTCGCTCCGCGATGGGCAGAAAGCCGAATCCTTCGGTGACGAGCAGTGAGAGGCTGATCGATTCCTGACCAGTGATTGCGACCCCGATATCGTAGCCAAGAAACTTCGTGAGGTCGCTGTCCTTTACGCCCCCCGCGATCATTCCCGTTACCCCTGCCTGCGAAGCCTTCATGATCGCATCGTAAGTGATTCCGCTCCCCCCGACTAAGATCTTGCCCGCGTCGGAGTCCTGAATGGAGGAGGCGTCCAAGATGTCCTTAGGCCCGTTAACGGCTACACGGATAATGCCGGTGCGTTCGCCCCCCACGCCGAAGATGCCTTGTACCATGGCCCCGCGGGTCTCGATGACGGCGCCTTCGTTGGGAATAATATCGGCAACAAATCCTTGGATGTAGGCGGTGACTTCAACCGGCAGAGGAGCTTCACGCACAAGCACGTTGCCCGTCACCTCTGAGATTGACTCAATGGCTCCCGTGTAGTCGGAGGTGACGGTTGTCTTGCCAAGGCCGAGGAAGCCTTTCTTCTCAACCAGAACCTGTCCCTTCTCAAGAATGTCACCCACTTTCAGGTGAAAAAAGAGGCCGATATCTTTGTGCTCAACACCGATCTTCTCAGAAAGCTTGATGGTCTGAAGCGGACCGGGAAGCATGGCGCGCGCGACGACGGTGTCGGGCTGAACCTTTTCGCCATCCTTTACGAGCACCTCGCCCTTGA
Organism: Armatimonadota bacterium; assembly: GCA_025363835.1. Classification (GTDB taxonomy): domain Bacteria; phylum Armatimonadota; class Fimbriimonadia; order Fimbriimonadales; family Fimbriimonadaceae; genus JANYLD01. Next base: position 9,389 of record JANYLD010000370.1, on the reverse strand, counting down.
TCGGCAAACGCCGAGTTCTCCTGACGTCGATGTCGCCGCTAACCGTTAAACCTGGCGTGTATGCGCTACCCAATGTTTTTGTGAATCTCCTCTTTCGGAATGAGTTTACTTTGGATGCTGCCGCTCGTATTGTGCGGCTCCCCGGTTAAGCATGGGTTAAGGAGCGCAGCGCCCTTTTGGCTAGGGTTGGAAATACGAATATTGTTTCAAACCTCAACTTTTACGAAAAGATTCGGTAGCTCTACCCTGTTCCAGAATCCGGTTTCTCTTGGATGCGTCCTCTCCTGCTTCGTTTGTGCTCAAGAGCCGCAAATCTCCCACTGGCTCGATCTGCGGGTCTTGTCGACTCGGATCGTTGTGCCATCCGAATGACCTGTAGGGCCCTTGAACCTCGCTGTAAAAGCCGCGGCAGGCGAGCTGTTTCAACAAGAACAGAAGAACGATGGTGCAAACTACAAACAGGAACGTTCCGGATATAACCATCACGCTGACCTCCTCGGGTTGGTGCACCAGGGTGATTTCATTTTTGTCGCCATGCCTTTTCAAGCTACGGCAAGGGTGCGTCAACAAAGGGTCAAGCAAGTTGAAGGAGGCGTAAAGATGGCGTCAAGATTCTCCCGAGTGGCATCGCTCGAGGTCGAAGCCCCGTAAAACCGGCCTGCCCTATCCACTAGAATCGCAAGGTGAAAAGGTTTTGGCGAGCGGTCACCGAAGTAGGATTTATCGTCTTTTTGTTCTACTCGAACCTTCTAATGGGCCTTTACGAGCGCTCGGGGTTGGGGCGAAGCAAGGGTTTGCTGTGGTCTCTGTCCGAAGTCTTCACTGTGGCCAATCTTTTGATCGCGATTCCCGCGGCGTTTATTGGCTACTGCTTGATAGAAGTCATTCGCAAGAAGATCTAGCGGAAAACCTGGCTCTATTCGGTTCTCAGTCGATAGCCAATCCCACTTTCGGTGATCAGCAATCGCGGTTGGGCCGGGTTGGTTTCCAGCTTGTGCCGAAGCTGACCCATGTAAACGCGCAGATAGTGGTTCTCCTGGGCATAGGCCGGGCCCCATACGTCTTTCAGAAGGTGCTGGTGCGTCACCACTTTGCCCGCGTGACGGGTTAGTAAGGCGAGGAGATTGTATTCGTTCGGCGTAAGATGCACTTCAAGGCCGTCTCGCAAGACCTGCCGATTGGGCAAATCGATCTTGACGCCAAAGACTTCGATACATGGATCGGGGCCGGTGTCGTCCTTTGCGTGCCGCATCGCGACCCGAATGCGAGCCATCAGTTCGCCTACGCCGAATGGCTTGGTCAGGTAGTCGTCCGCCCCTGCGTCGAGGGCGGCAATCTTATCCGCCTCCTGGCCTCGTGCAGAAAGAACGATGATTGGAACCTCCGTCCACTGCCTCAGGTTACGGGCTACCTCGACGCCATCCATATCTGGCAGACCCAAGTCGAGGAGCACCACGGCAGGATTGGCCATTGCGGTCAGTCGAATCCCTTCCTCGCCGGTTTGCGCCTCGATTAGCTCGTATTCACGAGGGTCTAGGCTTGCCTTAAGGAAGCGGCGGATGGCAACCTCGTCGTCAATAACAAGGATCTTCTTGGGGTCAACCACGTGGCACCTCGGAAAGACGTAAATCGTAAATCGTAAATCGTAAGTCGCCGGAATCAAGCAAAGGCGGGGCGCTAACCACGCGGCACCTCGGGAGGCTCTCGCTTCGGGATCTCCACGTGAAAGACCGCACCCTTCCCGTCCCGTCGGTTCTCGGCCCAAATTTGTCCGGCATGGAGGCGCATGACTGTTCTGCAGATGGCGAGGCCGAGGCCGAAGCCTTTACCTTCCTGACGATCCTCGCGCCGAAAGAACCTCTCGAATATCTTGGTCTCTTGGCCCTTCGGTATGCCGGGCCCTCTGTCGGCGACGTCGAGAAGGATGTAGGTAATTCCCGCTCGGGCGGAGATCTCGAGCGGGGAGCCTTCTGGCGTATGAGCAACCACGTTCTCTAGCAGGTTGGCCACCACCTTCTCAAACAACTGCCCGTCAACGAAGATGAGCGGGATGTTCTCTGGCATCTTCACGTCCACCGGACGTCCGTGGAGCAAGTCCGCGGTTCGCTCCAAAGCGGTTCCGACGATCTCCTCCAGAGATTGCCAGCCCAGACTAAGCTGCACGTCTCCTGATTGCAAGCGAGTCATATCCAAAAGGTTTTGAACCTGCAAGTTAAGCCGGATGGACTCCTGATAAATGGTATCCGCGAGCTGCTTTGAATCTCCTTGTCCGTCGCGCAGAGAGCTTGCCGCGCCCGCAATGGAAGTCAATGGGGTCCGTAGATCGTGTGAAATTGACCTGAGCAGGGCGTTGCGAATCCGCTCGGATTCCGCTTGGATCCTAGCCTCATGGGACTCCTTTGCCAACATCGCCCGCTCCATCGCAAGGCCGAGGCCGTTGGCGAAGGTCTCGAGCAAGTTCAGCTGTGCCGAAGGCATGGGCCACGCGATTGCCTTGGGAAGAATTCCAATAACACCGAGGGCGCCCGAGCTTCCCCGAAGGGGCAGGTAGTAGCCTCGGGACCCCGAAAGCGTGTCGGTGCCATTTCCGGCCGTCTGGTTGTGCTGATAGCACCACGACGCTACCGCCGCTTCGCTCGGATCCCGTTCAAAGCCCGAATCTGAACTAGCGATCGCGTCCAAGGTTGGATCGGCCAACAAAACAGCCGCATCCGCATCGAACACCTGGCGGATCTCGCCGGCCGCCACTTTGGCGATTTCCCGCTTGCTGCGGCTCTTCGCGAGCTCTTTGCTCAATGTGTAAAGAGCAGCAGTTCGGCGCTCTCTTTCCGCGGAAGACTCGGCCTGTCGGCGCAGCCGTAAGGTTAGAGTGCTGATCAACAAGCCGACCACGAGCATGACCGAGAACGTGATCAAATACTGCGTGTCGGCCACCGCGAACGTGCCCCGAGGCGGAACAAAGAGGAGGTCAAACGCGCTCACACTCAAAACGATCGTGAGGATCGCCTCCCGCGGCCCGAATCGACTCGCCACGAGCGCGACCCCAAGGAGATAGAGCATCACCAGGTTTGAGCGCTCAATACGATCATAAAGGAGGACGCAAATGAGCGTGATGAAGGCAGTGATCCCAGTGGCTGCCGCGTATCCCGACGCCGACCCCGCCTCCATGGGCTTGGTGACCTTCCCACCTTCGGATTGATCCTCAAAGGCGGTGATGACGTGGACGTTAACCTCGCCGCTTCGGCGAACCATCTCGTCCATCTGGGCGTCAACTCGATCCGCCGCCCGGCGCAAAGCTAACTCGCGAAGGGCGATGAGATTGCCCTTTCTAAAGAAGCCCTCCAGCGCGTGCTCAATCCGGTCAGGAACGTATACCTTGCCTTCTTGCAGCCGCTGAATCAACTCTTCGGGAGGGATATCCACCACTTCGATATCGTCGGCCCGCTCGATAAAGGCATCTGGCACCGTCTCGCGTACTATCACGCCGGTGATTTGAGTGACCACGTCGTTCAGGCTTTCTAGATGCTGCACGTTGACGGCCGTGTAAACGTCTATGCCGGCGTGAAGCAACTCCTCGATGTCCTGCCACCGTTTGGGATGCCGCGAGTCGGGCGGATTCGTGTGCGCGAGCTCATCTACAAGAATGAGTCGGGGATGGCGGACGAGAGCACCGTCGATGTCGAACTCAGTCACCTTGACGCCTTTGTAGTCTGTCCCTCCCAGGGGCAGCGTCTCTATGCCATGACTCAGAGCTTCGATGTCCGCCCGCTTATGCGTTTCGATGTAGCCAATCACAACGTCGACGCCCCGTGCAAGCTGTTCCGCAGCCTCAGAAAGCATGGCGTACGTCTTTCCCACGCCCGCTGCGGCACCTAGAAACACTTTGAGCTTGCCTCGCTGCTCTTTCGCGCTCGCCTCTTGGATTTCCTTTAAGAGCCTGTCGGGATCAGGCCTTTGCTGCAGCACAAGGTTATTCTAAGCCAATTGCATCGCGGCATGACTCGATGCCCACCCGCCTTTGGCATCCCTGTTGACATCATCTAGACTCGCGGCGCTCCAAACTTGCGCCCTTTGGGAGGGACCGCCGCGCGCAATCCTTACGGTTTCTTTACGCAAATTGAAGTCCCGGTTGGGACAAAATTGACTTCCGGTGGGCTCGCAAGGAAGCGGGTCGGCGCTGCCACTGCGGGCAGCAAGCAACCCTAATATGGCAATTGAAAGCCTTCCTTTCTTCGAGCGGCTGAAGCGAACCCTTCTCGGAGCTCCGATTCCCACCGCGCAAGCACATAGCGAGAGGCTCAATTCCTTTATCGGCTTGCCCGTATTTTCGTCGGACGCCCTTTCTTCAGTGGCCTATGCCACTGAAGCGGTCCTAGGCGTTCTCGTGATGATCAGCATTGCCGCCGTCACCTACCAAATGTGGATTACGGCTGGGATCTGTCTGCTTATCGTTATCGTTGTGATCTCATACCAGCAGACAATTCGCGCTTATCCAACCGGCGGAGGCTCCTATATCGTTGCCTCCGAAAACCTCGGGGAAACGCCCGGCTTGATTGCGGGCGCAGCCCTGTTGGTGGACTATATCCTCACCGTCGCGGTCAGCGTAGCCGCCGGCATAGCGGCGTTAGTATCCGCCTACCCCAACATACACTCTCTATTGGTTCCACTCAGCGTGCTCGTGATCATCTTGATCGCTTGGGCCAACCTACGTGGCGTCCGAGAATCGGGCGTAGTCTTCGCGGTGCCTACTTACGGGTTCATCCTGGGAATGATTGTCCTGATCGTGGTTGGCATTTACCGCGTGGTGACCACGCCTCAAACAACGCAAGTTGTGCATGCGGATCACATTGGCAAGGACGCCAAGATGTTCCTTCTCTTCGTGCTCCTGCGCGCATTTGCGGCCGGTTGCACAGCGCTTACGGGTATTGAAGCGGTGAGCAACGGAGTTCAGGCTTTCAAACCGCCCGAAGCCAAAAACGCGATCAAAACGTTGGTCATGATGGCTGTCCTCCTCCTGATCATGTTCCTGGGGACGGGCTTTCTCGCCGAGCATATTCCGGTGTTGACTGTCTGGGACAATGCCAATCCGAACTACCGGACGACCGTTTCGCAAATTGCGGCGACGGTGTTCGGCCTCAATAGCGCCGGCTTCTATTACGTTCAATTCTTCACCACCCTTATTCTCGTGTTAGCGGCCAACACGGCCTTCGCCGATTTCCCCCGTCTCTCCAGCCTTCTCGCTCGCGATGGTTACCTTCCTAGGCCACTCGCTCGCCAAGGAGACCGGCTCGTTTTCCATAACGGGATCATCATCCTCGCGATCGCGGCGGTCCTGCTCGTTTGGCACTTCCAAGGCCAGGTCGATCGACTATTACCGCTCTATGCGGTTGGTGTCTTTACTGCATTCACCCTGTCGCAATACGGAATGGTGGTCCACTGGCGAAAGCTGAGGACGCCAGGCTGGAAACGAAGCGCCATCATCAACATGATCGGCACTATCGTGACCGGCATTGTTGCCGCGGTTATCTTGATAACGAAAGCTGCTGAAGGCGCCTGGATCGTAGTGGTTCTGTTGGCAATCTTATATGTCGGTTTCCGGGCCGTGAGGGGAAGGTATCGAGCGATGTCGGAGCAGCTTGCCCTAACCGACTCGCGGCCGCACTACGCGCGTTCCCACAAAGCCATGCTTCTCATGCCGCGTGTCCATCGCGGCATCCTGAAGGCCTTGGACTACGCCCGTTCCATTGACCCCAATTGCGAAGCCGTGCATGTCACCATCGACGATCGGAGACTGCCTCAAGTGCAACGGGAGTGGCAGCGCTACGCAGAGGGAGTGCCCCTCGTCATCTTGAACTCCCCGCACCGCTCCTTGATCGCTCCGGTCCTGGACTATGTCGATCAACTCATGAAGGCTGACCCTGACCAGATGATGACGGTTGTCGTTGCGGAAGCTGTCTCAAACCACTGGTACCACCGCTTGCTTCAAGAAAACGTGGCCGCGCAACTGAAACATGCCTTGGAAAAACGACGGAACGTGGCCGTTACGAGCGTTCGATATTTCCTCGACTAGCCACCCTCATGCAAGTAGTGGCACTTTCTGTTGGGTTCGTGGCCGAATTGGACCAGGACCGCAACTCCCCATCGCAAGGACGGTCACTTAAAGATCTGGATTCCCTGCACGCGACATCGGGGCGACCAAACGCCTATACTTACGAAATCTTTACGGGTTCTCCCCAGAGTCTAAAAAAAACCTTATGCTTATCACGCACGGACGCGGATGCCTGAAGAACAGGCAATGGGGCCCGGGGTGGCGATTGAGGCAGCGCTGCTATGCCAACTGACCGGCCGGGGATCCTCGGGCGCTTAAGACGAGCGCTTCTCGGAGCCCCGATCCCTACTTCAAAGGCTCATCACGAGCGATTGACGCCGCTTATCGGGTTGCCCGTCTTCTCGTCGGATGCCTTGTCATCTGTGGCGTACGCTACCGAGGCGATTCTGGTTGTCCTCGTAATGTTCAGCCTAGGTGTCGTTCATCTGCAGCTTCCTTTGACTGTGGGGATCTGCGGGTTGATCATCATCGTGGTGATCTCATACCAGCAGACGATCAGAGCCTATCCGCAAGGCGGTGGCTCCTACATTGTCGCATCCGACAACTTGGGCGAGACACCGGGCCTTATTGCGGCGGCATCGATCTTGGTTGACTACGTCCTCACCGTCGCCGTAAGCGTTTCTGCAGGCGTTGCCGCCCTCGTTTCAGCGTCTCCCGCCCTCCACCAGTACCTCGTGTACATCAGCATAGGCATGATCGTCATGATCGCTTGGCTGAATCTGAGGGGCGTTCGCGAATCCGGCACGGTCTTCGCGATACCCACCTACGGGTTCATTGTGGGGATGCTTGTTCTGATCGGTGTCGGCTTGTTTGAAATCCCACGCTGGGGCACGCCTCTTCCGCCTATTGCAGATCACGTCGGCAAGGATTTAAGCTTGCCATTCGCTTTTGTCCTGCTGCGGGCCTTTGCCGCCGGCTGCACGGCTTTGACCGGCATCGAAGCGGTGAGCGACGGGGTGCAGGCGTTCAAGGCGCCAGAAGCAAAGAACGCGATCAAGACTTTGCGAATAATGGCCGTACTCTTGGTAGTGATGTTCGTGGGGACAGGCTTTCTTGCCTCCCACGTTCACCAGTTGCGGATTGTAGATCCCTCGAATCCAGACTATCGAACGGTGGTCTCCCAGATAGCCATCGCTGTGTTCGGAAAGGGCAGCTTCGGCTTCTATTACATCCAGATATTTACGACTCTGATTCTTGTCCTCGCCGCAAATACTGCCTTCGCAGACTTTCCACGCCTTTCAAGCTTCCTGGCCAGAGACGGCTATATGCCCCGGCCAATGGCCAGACAAGGCGACCGGCTTGTCTTTCACAACGGAATCCTCGTTTTGGCGACGGCTTCCATCATCTTGATCTGGCATTTTCAGGGCAACCTGGACAAATTGCTTCCCCTGTACGCGGTCGGGGTTTTCACCGCGTTCACGCTTTCTCAGTTCGGCATGGTTCAGCATTGGCGGAAGCTCAGAACCCCTGGGTGGAGAAGAAGTTTTGTAATCAATATCGTCGGTGCTGTTTCCACGGGCATTGTCGCTCTCGTGATCTTCATCACGAAGGCGGCGGAGGGAGCATGGATCGTTTTGGTCTTGCTGGTCATCTTGTATATCGGATTCCGCGCCGTGAAAATCCGGTACATGGCGATGTCCAAGCAACTAGCTCTCACGGATTCCACAAGGCCCCATTACGCCCGCACTCACAGGGCGATTCTCCTCATGCCCCGTGTGCACCGTGGAATTCTCAAGGCTCTAGATTACGCCCGTTCCATTGACCCTAACTGTGAGGCAGTGCACATCACGATCGACGAGCGTAGGTTGCCGACGGTGCAAAGGGAGTGGCAGAGGTATGCGGAGGGTGTGCCGCTGGTTGTCCTGAATTCGCCGCACCGGTCGCTCATTACGCCAGTTCTGGATTACGTGGATCAACTCATGACCGCCGATCCGGAGCAGATGCTGACCGTGGTTGTCGCAGAAGCGGTTTCGACACGGTGGTATCACCGCTTGCTCCAAGAAAATGTTGCGGCGCAGTTAAAGCATTCTTTGGAGCGACGAAGAAACGTTGCCGTAACTAGCGTTCGCTATTTCTTGGATTAGGCCAAGATTGTTTAAAGCCAAGTTAAGGGCGCATGAAGAGTTCGTTAAGGTCTAGCACAGCCGGAGCCACTTGTCTTAACAACTATGTGTGCCGCGCCATAATTTGGTGCGATGGCAAGGTTCGACATTTTCAGGTCTTTCAAACCGACCTCGGTTTTTTTTTGCATGCCTATCCGTTGCTGCGCTGATTGGCTGTAGGAACGAAGCGTACTACTCCGAAGCCCAAACGCCACCACAAAGCGATCCCGCCCAACTGCATAGCGCAATTAATAAATTAGACGTCGTATACGAGACCAACTATGGATCGAAGTTTACGGCAAAAATTTCCCCGCTTGAAGTCGCAATCGGCTCAGCTCTCTACCAGGGTGATGCCCAAACTGCCGTCAGCCAGATAAACAAGAATCGGAAGCTTTTCTCTGACGCCACCGCGGCAGCGAAGGCGTGCCTTTTCGAACTCTCGAAGAATACGACCATCGTTAATCCGACTGACCACGATAACTACGCCAACTTCTATAACGCCGAAGGTGATCGGCTGAATTCCAAGGCTGCAGAATATTCGGCCTTCCTCGATCTGAAGGCAGGGACGTCAAAAGCCAACATCACTGCACTCATGGTATTAGTCAGCAATGCCCGAGTGGCCGAGTATGTTGCTAAGACGCTGAAGAGCGCGTAGGCGCTCTCTCCTCCTTTCCGTTCGTCCCGTGAAAAAGCATCCAAACACGCTAAGTCAAAGCGCGTAGCGAGCAGGTTTGCCCACATTAAGAGTTAACCGGCTCATAACTCAGTTAAGACTTCAATAACAAAGCGTTACCCGACGGTTAACGGCATCAGTTCTCCGAGACACTCTTTATCGACGGGCCTGCGGGCGCTGTCTGTCCAAAGGAGGATTCATCTCATGCTTCGTAAGGGTTTTACTCTCATCGAACTTCTCGTGGTCATCGCCATCATAGCGATTCTCGCGGGCATGCTCCTGCCCGCGCTGGCCAAGGCACGGGAACGCGCCCAGCGGATCAAATGCCTCAACAACATGCGGCAGGTCGGACTGGCGCTCCGGATTTATGAAGACGATTTCCAGCGCTTGCCGGTCACCGACAGCCAGGTGCTGGATTTCGAAGTCAGCGCGCAGCCGTCCTATCTCAAACTGCTGCGGCCGATTTTGCAAAAGGCCAAGGTCTTCGCCTGCCCCAGCTCCAAGC
>JANYLD010000336.1 GCA_025363835.1 Armatimonadota bacterium | reverse complement strand
GACCAAGACCGCGCTGGCCACAGAAGAGCCGAACGCCATGAAGACATTCGCAACAAAGCACGCAGCCATTAATGGGCCGTATCGATGCGGGACCCAGAAGAAGCCGAGCCAGGTTAAAGCAGACAGCCCGGCGCTCACCATAAGATAGTGTCGCCGTCGCGTTTTGAAGATAGGAAAGGAATCAGAAATGAGGCCAAAGACCGGCTTCATCAAAAGCCAAGGGATGGTGACGACGAAAAAGAAGAATGACACCTGTTGCTCGTTGCAATTAAGACGGTGACTTAGCAAATTGTAAAAGGGCAGACTGCCGATTACGCGAGGCTGCGGCAATCCAGTCGCCACCACGGCGAAAAAGATTAGGACTGCTGCAGAAGTGAATTTGACGTTCCCGAGGGACTCTGCTTCCTTTTGGAGGCGCTCTCCCGCCATGTCTGAGCTCATTAATACCCTCTTCGTGTTCACACTATCGAATGAGCTTCCCGAATTCTTCATTGGCTCGAGGACAGTTGTCCAGCGGCCTGATCACCAAGGTGGTCTCCGGCCTGAAATCTTTAGGCATCAGTAAGGAAAGCGACTTTTCGTCTGCCCGCGGATTACAGAGCGGGAGGGAGGCAGCCTCGTACAGGATTCCTGGGTGATCCGAGCCGTAAACATCAACCAGGCGTTGGATGAGAAACTTGTGCCCCCGGGGAATTTCGTTCTTCTTGGGCATGGTTAATATTCCGATTACAGAGACTTGCCAGATAATTAGGAGAGAGTGTGGGTCCCAAATACGCTCCCGGAAGACAAAATCTGTCGATTCAAAAGACTGGCATCCAAAGGTGCCTGGGTCGAGACCTAGGTCAGCAAAAAGGCAGTCCTCTGCCGACACCCCGGGAAGCATGACCGCATCGTATCCTTCTTCGCGCGCAATTTTGACTGACATATGAGTCGGATAGCCAAACACGCCCGGATGACCGTATGCCGCAAAACAAACTCGCTTTCCTTTGCGTACTTCGGTTAGTACGGCGTCAATCATCTCCTGATAGGTTACGGGACGCAGCTTCCCCGGCGAATAGTAAACGTGAAGGCTGTGAACGTTCGGGTTTAGATCTAAAAGAATCTGGTGACTAATCGGGTTCGTGGCAAGGCTGAAGACCACGTCTGCTTTAGCAATGACGTTACGGGCATCTGAGGTCATTTGCCCGACATTAATGCCCAAACCCACCGAAATGAGCCATCCGTTAGACTTTGGCCGGGCAACCTGCTTCTCGCTCATACTTTTTGTTTTCCACTGCAGTGCCAAGTCCTGAGCACAACCGACGCGATCAGCATTTCTCGTAGTCTTTCCGTAATCGTTCCTGATTCTATTTTTTCTTAGCGCCCGACGAACCACCCTTCAGGGCGGCGGGCTTTGCTTTCGGAGCAGGAGAAGGGCTGCCTAAGCCTAGGTTGTCGTATGAGGGAAGTAGACCCAAAGGGTGGTCATTGTGCTCATCTCGGCTGGACCTATCGGGTTGCAGGCTCGCTGCTCTTCACGGACCGCATTTGCGACCGTAATGGCGTTACCACTTTCGATAATTTTCACTTGGGCATCTGTGAGTTTGCCGCGGTGTTTCTTAATCAATGTCTGATGGAGCTTTCTGAGTTGGGTCGGATAGTCGGGATCGTTTGCAACGTCCAAAAGAAACTTAGTCATTGCCGGAGTCGTATCAGCGGCGATGACGGCAGCGTCACCTTTCGCAACTGCGCCGTAGCTACAATTGCACAGCGCCTCGCCAAACTCCATCAGCAACTTGTGCACGATCGGCGGATACTTTTTCTGGAACAATGGATCAGCTGACGCTTCCTTGTAATAGGCCATTAATGTCTCGTCGGGACAATTGCTCATTTTCATACCTCCAAACCTAAATCAACAGCGGCGTAGCCACCCAATACTAGTGTCCTATATCCTTGGCGCCAATGCAACAGCGAATTGCGAACCGTCCTGAGCTTGCTACGGACATAGCAATAAAATTGCTCGTCTTCTAAGCCAAGGCCGGCACTAAAGCCCTGAAGTTGGAAAACTTTTCGAGCGCTTCCCCCCGACTCATTGTCCATCCGGCCTTTGCCAGCTGGTCGTAGGCAGGCAACCGTCGCCTGGTTGCGGTTACCACTTCTAAGCTCCATTCCTTAATGAACCGCTCGGGAATGTAGCCCGATTCCTCGGAAAGTCGTGCCGCAAATCCTTGGAGAAGGGCCGCGGTCTCTGGCTCCAGAGGAAGGAAGATTGACGAAGCCAGAAGTAAAGCATCCGGAAGGTCAGCATAATCTTCGAGTGGAATTAGCAGCTTCATCCCTTTACAGTAGAGATCCTCGTAGCCGCGATTTTTGCGTCGAGCATATAGATGAGCCAAGAGACAACACGCGAGGCCCTCAACGACTACGTCGACCGCTCCAGGTTCTACCACACAGTCAAGAAGTTGTCTTTCTGCGGCATCATACTGTCCCCGGCCGACGAGGAGGAAGCTGACCTTGATGGGAGCCGTTCCGGCCATTCGCAGACCGTCCTCTTTCGCGAGGGAGGCAAGAAGCAGCTCATAGGTCTCCAAGGCGAGGTCGTCTTGGCGGAGGGCGTAGGCGGCATTTCCCACACGAGCTGCCCCAAAATGAAGGAGATCCGGATGACGCTTCTTGACAAGTTCAAATGCTTCCTTCATCTCTTCAAAGCTCTCCGAGTCACCCACCACTGCTTTCAACTGGCCAATCTCGATGGCCAACTTTATTCTTAACGCCTCATCCCTGTCACCAAGTGAGGCCAGCGCCACTTCAAGGACGGATCTGGCTTTGCGCTCGCTGCCTATCATAACCCAGAAGTAGAGCGAATCCAAGGCGAGTTGCGCAGCCATCACAGGTCTGTCGCCTGCTCCAATCCCCCAGTCCAGGGCGAAATCAACGTTCGGCATTTCCTCCAACATCGACGCCTTCCATCGTTCGAATTCGCCAGCTCGCGCAGCCTGCCAAAGATCCTTCACCACCGTACATGTGACGTCCATATGGCGGCCTCGAGCTTCTATAAGGTCGCCCGATTTCAAGAGCTTCTCAAGAGCATAAGCGTGGCAGGTGTCAAGCAACCTGTAGCGCATTTCGTGTGCGTGGTGCTCCGGGACAACAAACGACTTGTCAACCAGGTTTGATAGCAGGTTGGTTGGAGAGCCAGCGACATATTCTGCGGCTGTCAATGAGAAGCCGCCTGGAAAAATGGAGAGTCTGTTGAAGAACCTCCGCTCCTCCTCGTTCAGCATTGCGTAGGACCAATCGAGGGCTGCGCGAAGGGTTTTATGACGCGGGACTGCGCCGGGGTTTTCGACATCCAGCCAGGCCAGATCCTTGGTCAAGTTTTCCATGATCTGGTGCGGAGTGAAGCTTCGGACTCGGCTGGCGGCGAGTTCTAGGGCTAGGGGGATGCCGTCCAGGCGGCGGGCGATCCGACACAAGTCACTAATGTTGGCTTCCGTCGCCCGAAACCTGGTGTCCGCGCTCTTTGCCCGCATGACAAGTAGCTGAATGGCTTCGAAGTCCCGCACGGTCTCTTCCACAGGAAACACATTCCCTTCGCTCTCTTGGATGGCCGGGTAGGAGAGCGGGAGGACGCGGACGACACATTCCACGCCTGTGCCGAGCACTTCCCGGCTTGTGGCCAAGATCGAAACCGCTGGGCAGGACCGCAATATCCCGACGGCGGCTTCCCGGCATACAGCGGTAACATGCTCGCAGTTATCGAGCAAGATCAAGAGCTGCTGGTCGCTGAGGAAGTCGAACAACCGTTCCTCAACTGGTCGTTCCGAAGAGCCCCTTATCCCAAAGGCACTTGCGATCGCCCGAACGACTTCGTCAGGATCGACCACCGAATCAAGCAGGACTTGCCAGACTCCGTTTGCGAATTGGTGGCCGGCTGCCCGCCCGATCTCGATCGATAGCCGGGTCTTGCCGATACCGCCGCTGCCGTGCAGGATCACGAGCCGCTCAGTCTCTAGCTTTTTCACCACGTCGGCGATCTCAGCGGCACGCCCTATAAACGAGGTCAAAGGTTTCGGCAAATTGCCCCGTAACGTCTTCGGCTCCTCTAAAGGTTGAAAGACCTTCATCTGCGGGTCGCAGGTAATGAGGACCGGCGCGCCCCAGCCAAGTCCTGAACCTCGAATCGCCATCCGACCTTCGTAAACAGCCTCTTCGACTGAGTGACCCGCAACGAGAGCCGAATACAGCGTCCGCGCAAACAGATGGGCGTCCACGTCGGAAACGGGCACCTGCATTCCAACCACCGTTGGGAGCCCCAAGGCCGCCAGTTGCGTTCCCATACTCGTATTCAGCCCGGCCGATACGCAACTCGACAAGACCACAAGCTGAGTCCCGGAAGCGAGCAACGCCTCCGCCAACTGTTCCGCATAGATCAAGCACTCCTCACGAGTTCGGCTCCCCTCCAGAACCAGCACGCCCCCCGACGGCTTCACATCTCCATGTCCGATGAAATGAAAAACACCGTAACGGCTGGCTTCCAAAGTCTGGATCAGCGATTTTGGTGTCGCGTGCTCCAGTGGCTCTGCTTTCAATTGCCTGCATTCGGGCGTCCTAAGCGCATTCAAGATGCTTTTAAACTCGGCTTCGCAACTGGACAGGCGGGGATAGGCTGGCGATTGAGGGTCGGCCAGGGCGACAAGCACACTTCGAGTGTCTGTCACGGTGGCCTTCACAGCATTCGGGGGAGAAAACCGATATACCCGAAGGCCTGGATGAAGCGCAATCGAACCGATGCCATCTTCATCCATGTAGGCGTATTCCCACGGGACACCGGCCAGTTCGTCCGCAACGTCGAGTCGGAGCCGAACCGGGCCCTGCCGCAACTGATTACGAATCTCGGAGGCGATGGGCTCCGGAAAAGCGGCCTTGGCAACCAGTCTTCCAAAGTTCTGTGATTCGGCCGTCGACTGCGTCGAAAGTCCCTCGGCCGGATCGTCGGTCAAATACTTTAAGAGCTCAGAAGAGGACGACGCGTCTGCCAGGTGCCCAGCATCAGGGCTGCCTAACGCGCAGTTAATGACCCCGCCTGAGACTTCCAGGCGCAAATGAAGATCGGCGATGGGAGATAGAGCCATGTTCCCGTCTGTGCCCAAACGTAGCCCAACCGTAAGGCTTGCCGGCATTATGTAAGGATACAACAGGAACAAGGACTGAGTAGGTACTTAGGGATGACCTTCACAATAATCGTCGTTCAGCAGCCGCATTCAGGAGAGTGCATGTGGGGTCGGCCCAATTCGAAATTACCGCCGCCGGGCCGTTGGCCTTCTTGTGTGGATATGCACGCCTGCCCGCTCAGAGCGAGCCTCTTGACGTCTACGCACAATCCATCGTGATTGCATGTGAGGAGACCCTACGGAAGATTTGCAGTGCCCTCGTCGCGACTCATTGTTCGCCCATTTCTGTGCCATCGATCGTACTCCGGCACGGCATTCCGCGTCTTGCGCACGACCTCACGGCTCCAACCCGTCACGAAACGCTCGGGTGTCCAACCGAACTCCTCGCCTGTTCGTTGAGCAAAGCCCTGCAGCCCGGCCGCCGTCTGGGGTTCCGAATCGAGAAACACAGAGGAGGCCAGGCACAGATAGTCTGGTAAACCCGCAAACTCGGGGATTGGAATGAGCATTCCCATGCTCTTCGCGTAAAGCTCAACCGCTCTTTGCCCGCCGCTTACGCTCTCTAAATAGCCCAAAATGCACCTCGCGAGTCCCTGCCCTGCCACGTCGCCGATTTTGACCTTCTTTTCTATGAATTGTGAAAGGTGCGTGCGTGCGGACTCATAGTGCCCTAGATCGATCTCGATGTACGCGAGACGACGTTGGACAGACCCTTCGCCCGGGATGTTGCCGGTGAGCCGGCACTCTTCAAGGATGGCCGTAAAAATTTCTGCGGCGATTCCATCGTCTCCGAGGTCGTAGGCGGCGTTGCCGACCCGGTGTCGAGCCAGACGTAAGAGATCCGGAAACTTCGTCTCGATGATCCCCAGAGCCGTCAACATGGGTTGAAGAGCTTCCGGATTTCGTGCGGATGCACGGATGCAACCCAGATCAAGAGTGAGCCGGGCATGCAACAGCTCTTCGCTTTGCGGCAACGCGGCGAGGGCTCGGTCGCACATCTCCGACGCAAACACGTCATTGCCAACTGTGAGCCAATAGTTCATGCAGGTGGTCACGAGTTGAGCGGCCTCTGCTGGCCGGCCGTCTTTTGACAAACCCCACTCAAGCGCAGAGGCGATGTTCGTTCTCTCCTCTCCCATCAGTGTCTGCCACTCGAGGCCGCCTTCCGTCTTCTTTGCAAGGTCGTGGAGACTTTCGACCTTCTTGCACGTGTAATCGAAGAGATTGTCCCTCAGCGAGGTGATTTCCTGCGAGCCCGCCAAGACCTCAACGGCGTAATCTCGACAAGTGTCCAACAGCCGGTATCTCCTATCGAATAGATGGTCTTCAGCGACAACCAAAGACTTATCGACCAAGCTGGAAAGTAGGTTCGGTATCTCTTCTCCAGTCAGCGGAGCCAAACCGGCCACGGATTCCGCTGCCTCCATCGAGAAAGGACCTTGAAAGATGCCAAGCCGACTGAACAACGATTTTTCTTCTTGGTTAAGCAGTCGGTAGGACCAGTCTAAAGCGGCACGCAGTGTCTTGTGACGGGGAGGGGTGCCTGCAATTTCTAGGTCGAGCCATGAGATGTCGTGCAGGAGTTTCTCGAGGATTTGCTGTATCGAAAAAGTCCTGACCCGGGAAGCAGCGAGTTCCAGAGCAAGGGGAATGCCGTCCAGACGCTTCGCGATCCGGCAAAGCGCTTCAATATTGTTCTCCTGAACGCTGAACCACGAATGGGCGCTTTTAGCGCGGGCCACCAATAGCTGAAGCGCCTCGTAGTCGCGGATCGTTGCCTCGACCGGGAACAAGGGAGGCTCGTCTTCCGGAATCTCGGGAAACGACAAAGAAGGAATAGGGACAACGGCCTCCGCGCCGGTTCCCAGTACATCCCTGCTCGTCGCCAGAATCGAGACGTCCGGGCCGTTTTGGAGAATGCGTAAGCAAAGGTCCCGGCAAGCCGGCACCAGATGCTCGCAGTTGTCCAGCAAGATCAAAAGCTGCTGGTCGCTCAGAAACTCAAACAAGCGCTCCTCGACGGGCTTTTCCGAAGAATCGCGAATTCCGAACACGCCGGCAACGGCGTCAACGACCTGCGACGGATCGCTGATCGAGTCCAATTGAACCTGCCAAACACCGTTTTCGAATTGGAATCCTGCGGCGCGGCCGATCTCGATCGAGAGCCGCGTCTTGCCAATGCCGCCGCTTCCGTGCAAGATTACCAACCGCTCGGTCTCCAGCTTTTTCACCACGGCGGAAATCTCAGCGGCACGCCCGATAAACGATGTCAAAGGCTTCGGCAGATTGCCTCGCAGCACTGCAGAGAGCGCAGGAGCCTGGAATACCTTCATCTCCGGATCAGAGGTAATGAGAACCGGCGCGCCCCAGCCAAGTCCTGAACCTCGAATCGCCATCCGACCTTCGTAAACAGCTTCCTCGATCGAATGCCCGGCGACGAGCGCCGAGTACAGCGCCCGAGAAAAAAGATGGGCGTCAACATCCGAAATTAGGGCCTGCATCCCCACCACGGCCGGAATCCCCAACAACGCCAACTGGGTGCCAAGGCTGGCGGCAAGGCCCGCCGAAACACAACTCGAAAGGACCACGAGTTGAGTTCCCGAGGCAAGAAACGCCCGGGCAAGCTCCTCCCCGTAAACGAAGGATTCCTGCCGCGCACGGCTCCCCTCCATCACGAGCACACCTCCAGTCGGCTTTATATCGCCATGCCCGATAAAGTGGAACACACCGATCTCTTTGCTTTCCAAAAGCTCGAGAAGCGATTTGGGGGTCGCATGCTCTAGTCTTTCGGTTCTTAAGTTCTTGCACTCTGGGGCCGCTAGTGCCCCAAGCACGCTCTTGAACTCGGCATTACAACTGCTCAGTCGGGGATAAGCAGGCGACTGCGGATCGGCCATCGAGACAAGGACGTTGCGCATATTAATCACAACGGTCCTTTTCGGGACAGCGGCAGACACCCGGTAGAGCCGAATGCCAGGATGAAGCGCAATGGGGCCTATGTCGTCGTCATCGAGATACGCGAATTCCCAAGGAATGGCAGCCAATTCGGGTGCCGCGTCGATGCCAAGCCGGACAGGACCCTGCCTCAATTGATTGCGAACCTCGGAGGCGATGGGGTCTGGGAATGCGGCCTTGGCTACTAGGCGTCCAAAGTTCTGAGATTCGGCCATTGATTGCGTCGACAACCCGCCGGCCGGATCGTCGGTTAAATACGTCAATAGCTCGGGAGAGGAAGTTCCTTCCGCGATGTGCCAACCGTTAGGACCGCCGAGCACGCCCTTGATAACCCCGCCTGCAACTTCGAGACGTAAGAGGAGGTCAGCGATGGAGGAGCGAGCCATTTCCCTTCCAGAATCCGCTTGCCCAAATTGGCTCAGCGGAATTATCTTAGGATACGACAGGTGCAACGAAAGGCCTAGGTCCTTGAGCAAGCCTTCGAAGACTTCAGCAAGAAACCTAAGCTACTTCGGTCTCAGCATAAGGCAGATCGCCGAATGCATCTCGAACTCACAATCTGGCAATCCCATTGAAGGCGCTTTGATCTGTACCTCCAGCGAAGGCGACAACTCCCGCACTGGCCACGATCCCAGGACGAATGCCGTCGACCCGATGCCGATGGAAACCGTCAGTTGGTCGTCGATGAAGGTGTCCCGCAAGGCTTCCGGAAACTCGAAGCTCATGGCCAAGTTTCCATCTCGAATGGAGGGCGACTTTCGCAGCCGCAAGCGAGCTGGCGAAGCGACTCCCCGGTGTTCCAGATCCTGACTAATCCTGAGTGACGCCCAGCCTCTGGGCATAAGCCATCGTCCTTCCGAGAGTGCGAAGCTGCTGCTTGGAACCTCGCCTGGATCGAGGCCAAGCATTGCCGCAAAATCAGGAGTTTCCAGGGTCCAATGAGATCCACGAGCCAAATTCGATCCAATCCAAGCCCAAGCCCCCCCGGCTCGACCACGTACAGCGAAACCTCTTGCGCTTCCTCAAAAGGTTTGGAAAACTTGGCGCGGGCCGTAAGCGACTGATCTTCCTCAGCCTGAACTGTCAACTCCGCAAAGACGTTCCCAGGTTCAACCATAACCTTCCCTGCCTGTGCTGCGCCGCGGTGGCTCGCAAAGGCGGGCTGAAGGCCGGAATCCTGCAGCCTCATGCCAACACCCATCATGATCGCACGCAAGGATCGCCGGTCTTCCAAAGATACGCCCGACTTCTTGCGCCCCTTTTCACACGCTTCATTCCAACGGGACAGCGCCTGAACGGAGGCCGCTAAAGCAGCAGTCATAGCCCGTTTGAGCGGTGCGTCCTTTTCGAAAATGGCATCTCTCGCAACCGGCGTCGCGGCCGCGTCACCAAGGCTCTTGCGCATGTCCACCAGGCGGGTCCGAAAGTAATTGGATGAGGCAAGGGCGGCGATGACCGCATCGCTCTCGTCCGCAGTAATCCATCCACACGCAAATCTCGCCAAAGCCTCTTCGTCCACCTGAAAATGGGTTACGTCGTCCAAAACGGAATCAAGTAGCGCGGTGATAATCGCTGCCGATTCAGGGTGTAGTTCAGGGGCGTCGTCGAGTGTGGTCATGCGAAGGTCTCCTCCTTGATATTGGCCGCTAGCTGGGTCACGAGCCGTCCGTTACTGAGCCATCCGTTGAGCATGGCGGCGGTCATACCAAAGCCCGCAACCTTGGCCGCGGCTTCAGTTCGTTCCAAAATCTGTTTGTGTGGAAGCTCATGAGCGGTCAAATACTGAAAGACCAATCTCCTCCAGAGCTCCGTGCGGCTTAGCGGTTCAAAAAGGACGTGCTTCTGTTTAAGCGCCGTCTGAAGGTTTCTTGCCGTTTTCACGAAGGGCAGCCTTGGCGAGCACTTGGCCAAGGCCGACTCGATCATTTTCAAGCTGAGACCAGGGTTGATCTGCTGCATTTTTTCCGTCAAGAGCCCGTTTCGATAGCGCCAAACGGCAATCTTGATCTCCTCCCAAGTCCACCCCTGAGGTGCCTCGCCGTCGCCCTTTTCCGCTCCCGCAACCCAGGCGTCGAGTTCCTTAGGGCTCAGCGCCCGGTCTCGCCCCAAGAGGGTGCAAGCCAATGTCTCATTATCGATGTACAGTTGGCTATAGGCCAGATCCATGAGCACGGCACGGTCGCTCAGCCATTCGTCGAGCTCCTCCCTGTCCAGAGGCTTTCCCAAGCCGAGAACCTGACAGATTTCGACGTGCGGGGCGCCGTTCAAATAAAACAATTGGGCAGCCAGCAGCATCCTGCGCCGCTGTTTCTCCGGCAAGGTCCTCGGAACGCCAAGCCAGAACTCATCTGCGGCGCGGTAAAGCATGGATCTGAAATGGCTCAGTTCAGCCACGCTGCCAATCAGGTCCATATCGGTTGCCGGCAGATCATCGTCTATGGGAACGTCGTCCCCCCGTTTTGCGTGATCCCCCGCGCATCTCTTGCCCGTTGTCGCCACGTAGGCCCACCACTGGCCGATGCTCTTCACGTCAAATTCTGACCGTTTTGCGTAAAGCTTTTGCAGAACCATGGAAATCACGTCTTCGCGATCTTGCTCATTTGGCGAGTGGAGAGCTAAGTAGCGCCACAAGAAGCGCTCAATGCGGCTTGAGAGCTGGACAAAAGCCTCGTCCGCCGCTCGGGAGTCCGCGCCTGCAAAGCGCTCCAGCTTTCCGAGCTCGTCGATCCTGCTTAATTCGTAAGTAATAGCCAAAGCTGGTCGCCTTCTTCCTCTCCCCTATCTAAACGGCTTTCGAGCGGCCGAATCTATCGGTGGGCCTTTTGAACCATTAATGCACCAAAAGCGGCACCAGTGATAGATAGGGCCCACGCTCATCGTTCTTAGAACAATTCGAACAAAAATCTAACAGGAGGAAATGTCAAGAAATGATCGTATCGCATGAATCTAATTACGGGGCCGAGTACCACGTGCGAGTGGTCTTGAACGCCTG
>JANYLD010000304.1 GCA_025363835.1 Armatimonadota bacterium | reverse complement strand
CCACGTCCGATTAAGCCAACGTACGAAGTCATCAACATAGGTGTGCATGATTGGAATGTCGAACAGGCTGAGAATCGTGCCAGATATTAAACCGCCTACGACTGCGACAGCTAGGGGCT
Source organism: Armatimonadota bacterium (assembly GCA_025363835.1). Lineage (GTDB taxonomy): Bacteria > Armatimonadota > Fimbriimonadia > Fimbriimonadales > Fimbriimonadaceae > JANYLD01. Next base: position 10,612 of record JANYLD010000304.1, on the reverse strand, counting down.
GGTAAGCGTCGAGACCGGTCTTGGGTGCAATGGCAACTGGCAGCATGACCAATAGCGTGATGCCAGATGTCATGAGGATCGGACGCATTCTATCCGGACAGGCGCGTTCGATCGCCGTGTCTCTTGGGATACCTTGTTCTCGGTATTTCATGATGAGATCGATCATCAACACCGCTGTCGTGATATCCATTCCGGTTAGAACGATGATTCCCAGTACGGACACAGTAGAGAAAGCAGCATGTGCCAGCCACAAAGCAATAAATACTCCCGCTAACTCCAGAGGAAGGGACGCGATCATTTGCAGCGGTTGCAGGAATCCCCGAAATTGAATTACGAGAATCAGATACATCAGAACAAGGGCGATGGTGAAACTGGAGAACAGCCTTCTCATGCTGTCCATCATCTGAGGCATATCTCCACGGACGTCAATTCCGTAACCCGCCGGGAAGTTGACGGGAGCGATCCTGAGTTTCTGGTTGCCGCCATACGTGTTCGCAATCAAATTCATGATCACATCCATCGATGGCAAGTTGTCTTTGCGGTAGTAGCCCGTTATTCCAATGACACGCTGTAAGTTGTCGTGCTCAATGGCCGTTGGCGCGGAATCCGGGACAACATCTGCCACTGATTTCAAGGGAATCTGCCTTCCGTCGGGAGTGGAGAGATACATTTCCTCCAAATCCTGAGCCGTAAGTCGCTGGCTTTGATCGTAGCGAACGAGGATCGTGTTTTGACGAATGTTCGGCAGCCGATAGAACTCATTTGTCAGACCGCCGCGAAGAGCATAGTACGCCTGCGAAGAAATTGATTCGGGCGTCAAACCTACTTCCTGTGCTCTCTGGAGATTGACCTTGATCTTTAGTGCGGGAACACCCATGCTCCACGTCTTCGCGGGCTGAAACATCTCGGGCATCTTGCTAGCCGCATCCAAGGATTCCGTCCCGATTCGATCAAGCTCATTGAGATCTGGCCCGTAAACATTGAGGTGGACCGGTGCCGCCGCCGTCGCCATCACATCCGATCCCATTTCCTTAATCTGAAGTCGGCGGATTCCTGGAATAGTGGCGAGCGCTTCTTTCTGAATCGAGTCGATAACTTGGAAGATCGTTTGTTTGCGAGCATCCTTGTCACTGAATGTGAGCATCATGGCCGCGCCGTCAGCCTGCGGCATTTGGTAGCCCGTGAATGATGGAGTCCAACTTTCGAACATGGACTCCGTCCCAATCTCGACGCTCGCCTTCTCGACCTCCGGGTGTTTGAGAATAATCTTTTCCAAGCTCTTGACAGCATGCTCTGTTCCTTGGAACGACGTACCCGGCTGCATCTCGAGCATCGCGGACGCCTGGCCTGTATCCGCGAGAGGCATCATTTCGCTGCCAATGAAGTAGTAGAAAGCGCAACCGATGAGAAGCGTCACAAGGACCCGCGTAAAGTTTGCAAATCGGTGCTTGAGCAACCATCGGATTGTCCCTTGATATCGATGCTCCAACCCATCGAGTCCTCGCTGAACAGGATCTAGAATTCTGTAGAGAGCGGCCATCATGGGAATCTTTCGATCAAGGTCTCTTTGGCTTGCTGGACGAAGCAAGTTGGCGCAGAGAAATGCGGTGAGTGTGAAAGAGACGAGCATTGACGCGACCAAGCCGAAGATGAGCGGCCACACGAGTTCTACGAACATCTGTTGAACGATTCCGCCAGCAAAGAGAAGCGGAACGAGGGCCACAACGATCATCAAGGTTGAAGCGATGACTGCAACTCGCACTTCGCCGATGCCGTCGATCGTAGCCTGCTTTGGAGTCTTGCCCATGCGCAAGTGTCGTTCCACCGCATGGATGTCGATGATGCTGTCATCTACCAATCGACCAATGCAGAGAAGCAATCCAATCAGGGTGCCGCTGTTGAAAGTCATTCCAAACGGAGCCATCATCAGAACGGCGAGAGCAAGCGATGTTGGCAGCGTTATGAGTGCGATCAGTGTCCCGCGCCATTCTCCGAGGAATAGAAGCAAGGCAACTCCAGTTAGCAGGATCGCGATTGCTAGCTCATGCCACACGTTGTCGAACAGAATGTTGACGAAGTGAGCGTTGTCATATGCGACTTGGAAATGAAGTCCCGGATTCTCCGCTTCGATCTGGTGAATCTCATTCATTACTGCAGGAACGATCGTGGCCGAGCTGGCGCCCGGGTTCTGAATCACGGATACTTCGATGGCTGGAACGGACTCGCCAGTTGTATTCGGGTTGTGCTTGACATAGTCGTACCCGCTACGTCTCTCCCAATAACCGTCCACGACCTTTGCCACATCGCGGATGTAAACGACTTTCTGGAATCCGACAGGAGACATCGATTGGCTCTGCGAGGGTAGCTGGAGTGGTGATCCGCCCATGCCCCCTCCCATTCCGCTGCCAAGCGCCGGTGTCACCGGCATACTTCTCCCTTGGGATGAAGCCGACATGACCGGATAGTTGGCAACGTCTTTCGCTGACGCCGCCTTCGTCTCAACTCGCACGATCGTCTCGTTCGGACCGTTGGTGAGGGTGCCCGCACTGGAGCTTACGTTTGCACCGTCAATTGCGTCACGAACATCCAGGATGGACATACGGTATGCCGCGAGCTTGTTTTTGTCCACGATAACTTGTAGCTGTCTGCGATACCCGCCAAAGGGGACAACGGCGTACACATTCTCGATTCCCTTAAGCCTGCGGATCACTTCGTTGTCGGCAAACTCTCTCACGCGGCCGGGATCCCAACCTTTGTCGGCATCCCCGGTGAGAGACACGGAGAGCACAGGAAGATTCAGCGGATCAATGGGCACGATGAAACTGGGTTTGAGATTCGCACCCGTAGTTGGAAGTTGGGATTGAGTGACGTTCATCAGCGACTGAACGTCAACCGTCGCCTTCTGCATATTCGTGCCGTACGGGAATTCAAGGGTTACAATTGAAACTCCGTCCTGCGACGTGGACCGAATGTATCGAAGCCCCTTCACGTTGACAAGCTGTTCCTCGATGGGCTTGCTGACGTAAAGCTCCATGTCTTGCGCCGAGAGTCCGGGCATCATGGTAACCACACCGATCAGCGGGCTCTCTACGTAAGGCGCGAACCGCCTTGGAATCAGGCGCACTAACGCTAGGACTGCGAGGGCTATCACCGCAACATAGAAAGCAATCACTGCGTAGCGATGCTCAATCGACCATCGAGGAATTCGATTCAACCCTGGCTCGTGATCGGTTCCTCTGCTCTCCGGTGCCTTCACTGCACCACCACCGAGCCCTTAAGCATGTTCATGCCGCAAGCATATGAAAGCGTGCCTGCCTTCTGGGCGGGAAGATCAATGCGTATAGGTCGGTTGAGCGGAAGCTTCTTACGAATGCCAAGAGAGGCAAAGACTACTTCTGTAGCGCATGTCGCATTGGTCGTCCTCGTGAACGTCAGAGTTACCGCCTGACCTGACGACACGTTAAGGCTTGCAGGCTCAAACCCATTCTCCGCGACGCGGATACTCCCTGAAGTCGCGACACGGGTTTCAGGTGCCTGACCCGCAACACGCTCGCCTTCTTGAAGTCCCTGCGCGCCGAGAACGGCAACAAGATCTCCATCACTGAGGCCGTGCTTTACCGCGACATTGTCGCCGACGGAATCGCCGAGTTCGATATCTCTGCGCGAAACGTTGTAGGTGTTTGGTTCGCCCGACACCTTTGCGATCCACACGTAGGACTGACCTGTAAATGCGCCTGAGTCGTCGTTGTCCGCTCCTGCCTGAGAAGGCTTCATAACCGCTCTGGTCTGCACCGCCGCCGACGGAATGGCAATCGCGTTCTGCGTTCTCCCTACAAGGATTTGCATCGTGGTGAATTGACCCGGGAGGAAGAATTGATCTCGGTTTGAAACGACTGCTTCTACGATGCCGGTGCGAGATACCGGATCGAGTGAAGGACTGATCGTGGTCACGTAAGTTATCAACGGTGCTTCGTTGCTGCCTCGGTGGGAAATCTTCACTTGATCTCCAACCTTGATCCGCGCGAGGTCGGCTTCGGGCACGTTGGCTTGTAAGCGGACTTGAGATACTTGTGCGATCGTCAAGATGGGCCGGCCCTCATTGAGCAATGCGCCTTGGGTTGCGAGTCGTTGCGTCACAACGCCGTCGATTTGGGATCTGATTGTCGAATAGCCCTCCGTCGCCGAAGCACCAGACTGCATCGCTTGCTGTTGACGCACTGACGACTCTGCCTGAGCGACCTTCTGGGTTGCAGAAGCCTTCGCAGCTTGCATCGTCGCAACGTGAGCATGGTGAGCCAAGACCATCGAACGCGCTTGGTCGACTTTCTTCTGAGCAACCCTAACGTCGGCGCTGGCTCTCTTCACTCCGGCTTTGGCTGACGTAAGTTGTGCTTGCGCACTTCGCACCCCTTCATTTGCCTGGTGTAAAGCGGCCTGCGCTTTGTCCGAGTCCGCCTTCGCTCGGTCGTATTGTTGCCTCGAAATGGCGCCCGCGCTGAGGAGCGATTCGGATCGCTGCAATTGCTGAGCGGTATAGGTAACGTCTGCTTGTGCGGATGTGACCTCTGCTTGTGCGTCGGCGACAGAGGCTTCTGCAGATGGAATTTCAGATTCCGCCTGGTTCTTCATTTCGTTTGCAGCATCCACGGCAGCAAGTGCTTCCTCTAGTCCGCCTTCGTATTGAGACTTTTCTGCTTCCGCCTCAGACAGCGCGGCAAGCGATTGTTGATAGTCGGCCTGCGACGCATTGACGCCTTGCTGTGCTGCAGCCACTGCTGCATCGGCCTGGACCACTTGTGGCCCGGATTGGCTAGTATCCAGCTTTGCGAGAACTTGACCCTTCTTGACCGGATTGCCGACGTAGAACGGCATCCAAATCAGGGTGCCCGTCACTCGCGGCACGACATCTTGCTCCGTGTAGCCGACAACCTGACCACTGTACGTGACCGATGGCTGCAGATCCTCATTGCGGGCAACTGCAAGTGTCACTGGCGTTGTACCGGTTGGCGCAGGCTCGTTCATCTGCATGGTTTGCGCTTCGACAGGAGTCATCGAGCCCGGCCTTCTGAAATGGCGAACCACATAGATCGTTCCGAGAAGGGCGATCGCCAGGATGGCAAGAGGGCCAAGCACGGACTTGCTTGCCAGTGATTTGAGATCGATCTTCTGACCAGTGGCTCTCAATCTGACTAGCAAGACAACCAAAAGAGCAAATCCCAAGACCCATGGAAGTAAACCGACCCAATTCACACCGCCCATAACTGATGTCGTGTTCTGCCCGGTTTCAATCGGAACGCTCGCCGTGGCTGCTCCTTGCGGGCCGTTGACCGAAACGTGAATGTCGTATCCGCCCGCCATGGAGAATCCTGCAGGCGCGTCGTACGTTCCTGGGTTTCCTGGGTCGGGTGTTGCGAGTTGCTCACGCTCGCCCATCGGCATTCCTGGCATCTGTGCAAGTGCCTTGACCTGTGCACCTGCAACGGGTTGGCCATTCGCCGTTATGTGGATTTTCAGAGTGGCTTTGCCGACTGGAACCACGGCGGGATCTGTCGTTACATCGATCTTGTAAGGTCCGGCTTGAGTGGGCATTCCAAATGCAATCGCGGGACCGATTGCCAAAAGGAATGCGACGAGCAATAGGGTAGTTCGAGCAGGGAATCGTATCGCTGAAAAAATGCGCGATATCATCGCTACGCCATATCGTAGCGAGTTGGTTGAAAGTGGTTTGTCTGTCTCATAGTTCTCGCTCTAAGGTCTTGGCCAAAACCGCTACGCGGTACTGACAATGCCAAAGATTTAGCGAGAAGGAGGCGCACGAAGGCCGTTAGCGTCAATGTCGGGCGTTCTTATTCTTGGGAGAATTAAGTGGATCGGTCGACTTGCCGCAATCCTCTGTCTGGGCGCTACGACCACAATCGGCTCGAAGACGATAGCCGCCACGTTAAAGTTGGCAACGACAATTTGTGGTGCCGCGACCTGCTGTCTCGAACTTACGTAGCACGAAAAATCTTTCTTGGGTTTCGCCTGCTTGTGGCAGCAATCCTCCGTCGAGTGACTATGCATGGGGCAAAGGCCCTCTGCAAGTTGTTCGCGAGTTAGCGTGCAGATGAGCAAGCTTCGACCCATGGCGATTTGAGCCAAGAGGAACAATGCCGCTATCAAGAGCCTGCTGCGATGCCTCACCGTCTTACTATCTTATACCATCGGTTGAAACATCCGAAACCTCGTTTAGGTTCCAACGAACGAGGTTAGCCAAGCTGTTTCACGGGGAGAATCGACCAACCTTGATCCCCTTATCGCGATCGAATCGAATGGAACATCATGAACAGGGTTCGAATGCGCCATGAACATGCTGCAGTGGCAAATAGTAGCTAAATGGGTCGTTGCCGACCGGTTCTGTTAGCGGTCCGTATGACCCTACGATGGAACTTACTTTTGCCAAATGCGTTAGAATCCCTGAAGTGGTGCGGGCAAGCCAGTTGAGCAAGGCAACAAGATTAGGTCTTGCGTTCCTAGTGTTCCTAGGAGCGACCGTTCCATGCTGGTCCATTGCTGCTTGTCCTCAGAAGTCGTGCCCAGAAATGGCTATTGGCCACAAGTCGCATGATGATCCGGATTGCAACTGTTTGGACAAAGACCATGATCACGACAAGGGCACGCCCAAGGATCACCACGATGGCGCACCTTGTTGCTGCTCGATCGGCAAGGCGGATGCCGCTATCGCGTCCTCGGCGCCGTCGCTGATACTGCCAATCCAGTTTCAAGACGCCGTTCTTCCGCATCAACTCGAATTGCGTCTCCAAGCAAGTCAGCCCATTTCGATTGGAATTCCATTTTTCGGCGACAGCTCTCCACCCTTATCCGAAGCCGATCCCTATCAAGGTCGCGCCCCTCCGGCTGCGTGAATCGGACAAGCCAGGATGCTCTCAGCATCCCTGGCTGCTCGTCGTTTTCACTACAAGCAATCGGAGATACACATGAATCAAAAACTAACAATGGCTCTCGCCGCTGCCTTAGTGCTCGGCACGCAAGCTCTTGCTCAAAACAAGACGGCATTTCAGATATTAGCTAGCAAGAAGATCACCACGTCAGACAAAGCGATGAACGCAACAAGTGGCGGCAAAGTTGGAGCCGACAAGAAGTCGTTGAGCTTCGCCTCAAAAAACGTCAAGCTGGTGGTTCGTACCGGACCCGACAACGACATGATGTCGTATCGAATCCAGGGGCTTCGAAATCCGACCCTCTATGTTAAGCCGGGAAGCACACTGCACATCACGTTTGCCAACACCGATGAGGACATGTTCCATAACGTCCGCTTCGGGGCAAACAAGCCTCCATTCCAAACTCCGCTAACGGACGCCGGTTCAGTTGGATCGGACAAGCTTCCGCACACCAAAGAAGAGAAAGTCTTTGGTCAAGTGATGACGATAAAGGCTCCGACAAAGCTGGGCACTTACTCATACTTCTGCACCGTGAAGGGTCACGCGCCCGCAGGCATGTGGGGAACGATCATCGTTCACTAGGAGCGGTTAATGAACACAGATTCTAAAATCGGCAGACGACAGCTGCTGAGGTTAGGTGGGTTGGGCATCGGCACGGGTCTTCTGGGCCGTGCCTTTGGCCAACATCCACCTTCTCAGCAACCCCTCGACACTCCAGCAGTTCCGTGGAAAGCGAATTTCGACCCCAAAGGGACAACGCCGGCTTATCCTCCGCGAGACAAGCCAAAAAAGGGCGAGACGATCCATGAGTTCGAGATCGAGGTCACGATCGGTACGCACGAGATCGTGCCCGGTGTCGAGACTCACATGTTCCTCTTTAACAATTCGTATCCGGGTCCCGAGATCCGAGTGAATGAAGGCGATTGGGTGCAGGTGAACCTCAAGAATAGTTCGCCAGAGTTCCATACCATCCACTGGCATGGGATTGCCCTGGCGAACGAAATGGACGGCGTTCCCCTCGGCACTCAGTGGCCAGTTGGTCCCAAGCAAGAGTTTCGCTACCTTTGGCGCGCTCAACCAGCCGGAACGCATTTCTATCACTGCCACGTCATGACCACGCTGCATCAACAAGCGGGACTCGTTGGGTCGCTCATCATCGAACCCAAGGAGGACGTCGTGAGGAAAGCGTTTCCGTATCATCGTGAATACACGATGCTTCTTTCCGAACTCGACACTAACTTCGTGCGGGACATGATGAATGAGATGGTCACCATGAGCGTGCAGATGGAGGCCATGAACCACAGCGCTAATCTCATGCGCGAGATGAATGGTCGAATGATGGGATGGTTTGCTAGTAAGGAAACACTCGTCAAGGCTGTTAAGAACGGATATGTGCCGCCGTACCTTTCCGCGAGAACGGGAACCGCCATGCCCATCACACCAAACTACTTCATGATCAACGGCAAGTCATATCCGATGACTGAACCGCTCATGATTAGGCACGGAGAAAATATTCGTGTCCGCCTCATCGGTGGCGGAATGATGCCGCACTTCATCCACCTGCATGGGCACGATTTTTGGCACGTGTGCCAGGACGGAGCCCCGCTCGCCTCGCCAGTCCGGATGAACACAATTGCCGTTTCACCAGGAACGACCAGCGACATCATCATCCAAGGCACCAATCCCGGAAATTGGCACTTCCACACCCATAGCGATCTCGCGACGACAAACAACGGGCAACATCCTGGCGGGATGATGACGATGTTGATGTATGAGGACGCCAAAGAATATGGCGTGACCTTCCCCGAGATTATTGCAATCAGTTCATAGATTGAGAGGATTTACATGCACGATTTACTTGAAACGACATTTAGACAACGACTTGCGGTGGTGGGTCTTCTTCTTTGTGCAGGTGCCATTGCGCCAGCTCAGGCAACACACAGCGATCAACGAGATACAAGCTTGCAGCCACAAATCGAGTTCGCGGGTGAAGCTGCGTCAACTTTGGATCTGGGAAGAAGAGGCACGTTTGGCGGTCATGGATTCGGAACCGGCAGCAGGATCAACCTTTCCGACAGCGGGCTTGTGTTTGGAGCTTCGCAACGGCTTTATCGAAACGAGATTGGTAGTTTCTCGTTCGGCGGAATCACCACCGATGAAAGCAGTGCAGGAGGTGGCCGGGACATTTTCATGCACCAAGCCCTTCTCGATTACCAGCGACTCAACCTCGAAGTCTTCCTTGGCCGCACCGATACGCCAACTTCTAGATTCATCGAGTTTCCGACCCTTCGCGGCGATGATCTTATCGAATATCGAACCGTGCTCAACCCGTTTTCAAACGGAGAGACCATTGAAGAACATCGGTATTCGAATGTTGCGGCGGTCGAATTCAACCAAGGCTTGAAGTATTTCGAGAATGTCCATGCACAGCACCTCATTGACAGCGCTGGGGGCGATACGGGCTCGGGCATCAACTCGGTGGGCACAAGCTTTCAGTTCCAAAACGTACCAACGCTCGAAGCTTTACAGCGTGTCGTCACTTATGGTGTGGGATTTGAGCACCGCGACATCCAGAAGTCCGCGGGCGGAAACTCGGACGTCATCTACGGTGGAGGCGTTGTGAATCTCAACCGCAGTCTAGTGAACAGGACTGATCTTCGGTTGTTCGCAGCGCGATCGTTTGGTAGCGACGTCAATTCTCTGACAAATCTAACTGACACGTTCCGCTCTGACGCAACTTCGGTAGCCCTGTCTCTTCGGAATCTGCGGACCCCATTTGGGCAGCCCGGCCACCAGCTCGCGCTAACGCTTGGCTACCGAAACTACGAGAAGGTGAAAGGAGCAAGTTCGTATGGAGCCGCGTTGAGCTACTCACAGAATCTTGGGGACGGATTTGATGTAGTGGCACAAATTGTCCACGAGCACAGGAACGGCCAATTGGTGGATGTCTTTGGTCGAAAGGATAGTACGACCTTGCAGCTTGGATTTGTTTACAACTTTGGTTCAGTGCTCAACAAGAGTGTTGGACCCCGTCGATCTCCTGTGAACCTACTTCACAAATACATTCCGAATTAGAGAGACAAAAATGAAACAACACACTAGATTCTTCGCGACGGCGTTTGCCCTCCTGATCTGGGGAACAGTCACTTGGGCCCATCAGCCGCAACAGCCGGTGCAAACGGCCTCGGCTAGCGCTTCCATAAAACCCAATCCACCGGTCATGGATGAAAACATGCTCGACATTCAGATTGTCGACGCCGCAAAGAAGCCGATCGCTGGCCTGAAGTTCACGGCGACTGTTGCTATGACAAGTATGGACATGGGCACGGCTCATCCTACGGTCAAAGAGACAAGTCCAGGGCACTACCAAACGAAGCCGCTCTTCCTCATGAACGGACCTTGGCGCGTGACGATCGTGAGCAAGTCCCCGGCCCTCAAGATCCCGCTGGACTTCGAAATCGGAAACAAGAAGAAGTGGACCCAAGATCCCATTTTGATTTCGTTAGGCAATCCAGCGACACCTACCAAAGGATCCGGCGAAGCAAACCCCGATGAGAAACCGACAGTAGCTCCCGAGCAGCCAGTGCCAACACCGCCTGCCTTGACGCCAACTCCAGCGGACCCGACAAAAGAACCACAGACGATGCCTGACATGTCGGTAATGCATTCGT
>JANYLD010000296.1 GCA_025363835.1 Armatimonadota bacterium | reverse complement strand
AGGGCAAGCGCTTCATGTTCAACGACATTCCGGACAATTACAAAAACCAGACCGCTAAGGACCCTGAAGAAGGTTGGAGGTATGTAACCGGCGACAAGAACGCGAACAGGCCGCCGGAACTCCTGACACGCGACCATGTGGCGCGGTGCATCGTGCAAGAAGTAAAAGAAGGCCGTGGATCTCCTCACGGGGGCGTATTCCTGGACATCGCCTGGATCAAGGAGAAGATTCCGAACGCGCCAGAGCACATCAAGCGGAAGCTGCCGGGCATGTACCACCAGTTCAAGGAGCTTGCCGGAATCGACATCACGCAAGAGCCGATGGAGATCGGACCGACGACTCACTACATCATGGGCGGAATCCGGGTTCACCCGGAAACGCAGATGTCAACCATTCCAGGCCTGTTTGCTGCGGGCGAATGTGCGGCGGGTCTGCACGGCGCCAATAGGTTGGGTGGCAACTCCTTGTCTGACCTGTTGGTCTTTGGCAAGCGGGCTGGTGCGCATGCAGCTGAGTACGCAAAGTCGATAGGGACGGGCTCGTTTGACGAGAGCCAAGTTGAAACGTCGGCTCAATGGGCGCTCGCTCCGTTTGGGGACGGCCGAACTGAAAATCCGTTCCAGGTTCAGAAAGACCTGCAAAACATGATGCAAGACTTGGTCGGCATCGTCCGGAAAGAGAGTGAAATGAACCAGGCTCTGGAAGGCTTGGAGAAGTTGAACGCGCGGTATAAAGCGGTCTCTGTTGATGGCAATAGAGACTACAACCCGGGCTGGCACACGGCGATGGATTTGAAGAACATGCTGACCGTCTCGGAGGCGATCGCTAAGTCGGCTTTGGTAAGGAAAGAAAGCCGAGGAGGGCACTTCCGGATTGACTACACCGGTAAGGACGAAGCTCAGTCGAAGGTGAATACGGTTATTCGCCGCGCGTCGGACGGGTCCATGCAGGTTGTCCAGGAACAGGTGCCGCCGATGTCCGAGCAGCACAAACAGATCATCGAGGAGATGAAGTAGGGCTTGGGTAATTCGGACCGGGTGCTGGATATTGGGCGTCCACGAAATGCCAGGTAGGTTCCATGGGAAAACCTTGGATTATTAAGCTCGCCAATCACCAGTTGATCCTGGGGCTCTGGCTGATCTATGGCATGGCCTTCCTGACCTCGATGCCGGAGGACACCCCCGCCAGGCTATTGCATAGCTTGTTTGCGTTGCTTGTCACCTCGACACCGGTTGCCATTTACATGGGGCTCGTAGTCCTTGGCAAAATAAAGGTTATGAAGAATGATGGCAGCTTCAAATAGGAGACGTAGACTTAGAAGTGGACATGCAAAGAACGGACTTGCTGGATACGAGCGATTGGGCCTACGCCGGTATGGTTAAACGGACCCGGGCTATGACGCCTGACCAGCGGCTGCAGCTTGCCGTCGAGTTAACTGATCTCGGTTGGCAGATTCATTGCTGCGCCCATGAACAGTTGCGCAAAGAGCGCGGAGAGCTTGGAAAGAGTGGCTCCTAGTCAGCGCATGAAGAAGGTTCTTGCGGTTCTGGACAAGCTAGGGCTGCAATACATGGTCGGAGGATCCTTTGCGAGCAGCACTTGGGGCCATTCGCGACAGACTAACGACCTGGATTTGATTCTCCAGTTGCCAAGCGAGCGAGTTGCAGATCTCGTGGAAGCGTTCACAGAGGAATACTCGCTGAGTTTGCAAGAGGTTGAGCGGGCTGTGCAATCCAAGGAGGCATACCGCGATTTTCAGCTTCTCGACAATGAAGGCTATTTCAAGGTCGACGTGTTTTTACTGAATGACACTCCCTATGAGCAATCTGAATTCTCTAGACGAACGCTACGCGAGCTGATGCCGGGCGTATTCGCTCCCTGCAGTTCGGCTGAGGACATCGTTCTCAGGAAACTTCAGTGGTATGACTTGGGCGGACGAAGGAGCGACAGGCAATGGAATGACATCCAAGGCGTGCTCGTCATCCGGTTTGACCTTTTGGACTTTGGCTACATGAGAACTTGGGGCACACGTGTCGGCATCCAGGATCTGCTAGAAACTGCGATCTTGGAAGCTACCAAGAAGAATCAAGAGTTGAAAGACCTTTGATCCTTGCAATAATGCATTGATGGCTCTGGCGAAGTTTCGGATTTGGCGTGGGCAGGGGAAGACGGGAGCTTTTGCGGAGCACTCTACGGACGTGACCGAAGGCATGGTTGTGCTGGACGCGGTGCTACAGATCCAGGCCGAGAAAGCGAACGATCTTGCGGTGCGGTGGAACTGCAAAGCCGGTAAGTGCGGGTCCTGCTCGGCGGAGATCAATGGCAAGCCTCGGCTCATGTGCATGACGCGGTGCAGCGATATCGATATGACCCAGCCAGTCACGATCGAGCCGATGAAGACTTTCCCGCTCATCAAGGACTTGGTAACCGACGTCTCCTGGAATTACGAGGCTAAGAAGAGGGTCAAGCCCTTCAAGCCCAGGCCCCCGGACAATCCCGATGGAACCTGGACGGTCATGCAAGAGGATATCGATCGGGGTCAAGAGTTCCGCAAGTGCATCGAGTGTTTTCTCTGCCAAAACGTTTGCCATGTCCTGCGGGAGCATGACAAGTTCGATGAATTCATCGGACCGCGTATGTTTATTCACTCTGCGTACTTAGAGAACCACCCGCTCGACGTGGAAGACAGGCGCTCGGACTTGAAGGAGCGGCAGGGGATCGGCTACTGCAATATCACCAAGTGCTGCACAGTTGTTTGTCCGGAAGGGATAAAGATCACGGACAATGGGATTATCCCGCTGAAGGAGCGAGTAGTCGACTTGTACTACGACCCGATCCTGAAGCTGTTCAGAAAGGCGTTTAAGAAAGGATGAAGGATGAAGGCGGATCCCATCCCGAATCCCCAATCCCGCCTCCCAAAGCCAAATCCAAAATTCCAAATCCCATATCCTGAATCCCGAATCCCGAATCCCGAATCCCGAATCCCGAATCTTGAATCCCGAATCTTGAATCCCGAATCTTGAATCTTGAATCGAGGCATGTAAATGGAACTGAAGCAGATTCATCAGGCGGCGGTGCCGCGGGCGCTTTCCCTTTGTGAGCGCTATAGGCTGCTGAACGAGCCGGATCAGGCGGAGAGCATCTGCCGGGACATTCTGGCGGTCGATGGGGAGCATCAAGAAGCGATTCGGATGCTCCTGCTTGCCCTAACCGATCAGTTTGGACACAAGAGAGCGGGGCTTTTCCCTGAAGCGGAGGAGTTGACTGGCCAGCTGACAAACCCTTACGAACGCGCCTATTATCGCGGCATCGTTTACGAGCGATGGGCTCGGTGCAAGTTGGACGAAGGAGTTCCCGCTTACATCGCTGGCGAGTGGGTTCAGAAAGCAATGGCTCAGTTTGAAGAAGCTGAAAAGGTTAAGCCGACGGACGACGACTCAGCACTCCTCAGGTGGAACACCTGCGCACGCCTCATGGCGCGAGTGCCGAAGATCATGGCCGAGAGCGCAGTGCATGAGATGCACTTTGGGGATTGAGTGTCAAGAGTAGAACACCCTTGACGTGGATGGCCTGAAACCGCATCGTCCTCGGTTCAAGTTTGCTAAAAGTCACCGGTTCCTGCGGAGAACTCGCATAGGCTCTTTACTAATCTTCAAAACCTTGCTATATAGTACTTGTGCGAAGCTCGTTCGTTGAATGTTCACTGTGGTTATGCAAAGACCGGTTGAAACGAATCCAACTTCGGATCTTTCCCCAGGAAGCCTATGAGCTGAGATTCCTTGCTGGGCCAGTGTCACAAGGTTGTTGCGACATTACGCCCGAAGATTTCCATGCCGTTCTCCATGACTACTACCGATTCCAATCTAATGGAGTCTCGATGAGTTACGAGAATCGGTATGTGGAGTTCAAGATCCTTGGCAAGTGTTGGGGCGCGGTTCCGGATGTAGACCTTATGCGGCTTGAGAATATGGCACTCGGCGGTGAAGGCGGAGACTTCGACTCGCTTTCATAGCGGTTTTTAAGTTTTGGCAACCTCACAGCCCTTGGGAATGGTAAATGTTCGCCCATGCCATTGCATGAAGAAGATTTTCTTTCGACGTCGTCGCTCGGCGACCTCCAGGACCTAGTCGCCAGGAGGGCGGTTGAGTTGAGAAAACCCGACCACCAGTCACTGGACGAAAAAGAGATTTGGTGGGCGTTGGAAGCCACCCTCCGGATTCTAAATGAATCTCAAAACAAGACCCTCATGATCTGACGGTTCCAGCTAAACGGCAGGAACAAAAGACCTCGTTGCAGATACCAACAACTGCATGGGATTTGAACAGTATCACGAGCCTGCTTCCGAGCTTTCGGAGCAGGTTCGAACGTTTGCACGAATGATCACCTCCATGACCGAAGAGGCGGAGGCCATAGGCTGGTATGAGCAACGCATTTCCCTGGAGCGTGATGCTCAAGCTAAGGCGATTATGGAGAACGCGCAGCACGAGGAAATGAAGCATTTCGGCATGGACTTAGAGTTCCTCTTGCGCTCGAAGCCCAAATGGCGCGAAACCCTCAAGGGCATCTTGTTTACTTCGGGCGACATTGTCAAGGCAGGGGACAAGGCGGAAGAGGCCAGCGAGTGAGGGGATCTGGGATCTCGGATCTCGGATCTCGAACGCCGAAACGCGAGAATATCTTCGCCTTTAGATCCGCGATCCGCGATCCCAGATGCGCCATCCCCGATCCCCGATCCGCGATCATTAGATTGAGAAAAGATCGCTGATACAAAATCGGCCGCGGTTGAAGCTAAAGACGGCGACTCCGCCGATATTTCCGTAGACTTCTCCCGTTGAGTACACGATCGGGAGGGGTTGGCCGCGAGCCTCGTCGAAGGCTTCTGGGAGGCTAAGTTGTCTAGGTTCGTAGTCGGCCCTTGTACGCTCGTTTTGGGCCGCGTCAACCCCAATGTAGGCATTCGCGACCGCTTCTGATACGCACAACAGAATCCAGCTTGTCCCACTACCGGGAGGGCCTAGGCCGAAGTGGGTGAAACGGTTCTCTGGAAATTGCCACACGCCCCAGAATTTCTCAGGCTCGTGCTGATCCAGGCCGAGGGGTGCGATGGTTTCGCTGGTCTGGGAACCTGCGCCTAGAACTGTTCCGCTCATTCCACTTCAATAGTATCGCGAAATTGCGGGGCCGCTCAGTAAACCGATTAGAATACGGGGTCCCTATGAGCGCGCGCCTGTTCTCTCCCATACGATTCCGCGAAATCGAGATCCGAAACCGGATTGTTGTCTCTCCGATGTGTGAGTACAGCAGCGAGGATGGCTTTGCCAACGATTGGCACTTTGTTCATCTGGGCAGCAGGGCGGTCGGCGGCGCGGGGCTCGTCTTCACAGAAGCGGCCGCAGTAGAGGACAGAGGGAGGATCAGTCTTCAAGACCTTGGCATTTACAAGGACGGCCATATTGACGAGCTTGCCAGGATCAATCGGTTCATCAAGGCGCACGGCTCGGCGCCGGGCATCCAGCTTGCTCATGCCGGGCGAAAGGCGAGTACGCGGCGTCCCTGGGATGGTAGAGGGACGTTCCCCATAGAAGAGGGCGGCTGGACGCCAATCGCGCCGAGCGGGCTTCCCTTTTCGGAGGCCTATCCCACACCGCGAGCAATGGTGGACGAGGACTTCGGGATTGTCTTGGAGTCTTTCCGCCAGGCGACCGTGCGCTCATTGGCGGCCGGCTTCGAAGTAATCGAGTTGCATGCAGCGCACGGATACTTAATCCACGAGTTTCTTTCGCCCATCTCGAACAAGCGAACGGATCGCTACGGCGGGTCTTTGGAGAACCGCTCGAGACTGCTTATGCAGGTCGTCGATAGCATCCGATCCGAATGGCCCGAGAGGTTGCCTCTGTTCGTGAGGATTTCGGCATCGGAGTGGGCTGAGGGCGGCTTTGACCTAGACGAGGCGGTGGAGGTCTGCAAGATGCTCAGAGAATCCGGAGTAGACCTTATCGACTGCTCGTCCGGCGGCAATGTGCCGAATCCAAAGATTGAAGAGGGCCCAGGCTATCAGACTCCGTTTGCGGAGAGGATTCGCAAGGAAGTGGGGATTCCAACCGGTGCGGTGGGAATGATTACATCTCCGGAGCAGGCTGAACACATTCTGCGGTCCGAGCAAGCGGATCTTATTGTGATTGCCCGCGAACTGCTCCGCGATCCGTATTGGCCGCGCAGGGCGGCCAAGGCTCTGAAAGCCGAGATTGTTGCGCCGATTCAGTATCAACGGGCTTGGTGAGGAAGAGACGTCCTGAAATTTTGTCATCCCGAGCGAGTCCGCGAG
>JANYLD010000250.1 GCA_025363835.1 Armatimonadota bacterium | reverse complement strand
GGTCACAGGTTCGAATCCTGTAGCGCCCACCACTTAAGTATAACAATTTGAATGACTTACGTAGTCATTATCCGAGCCAAAAAATGCGCTCCAATAGTCTAGTGGTGCTCAGGTGGTGCAGAACGCCAGGGGGCTCCACGGCTGGTGAATTACCCGAGTAGGCTGGTTAAACGGGGCCCTCTGTCATGTCGAATGCGCGCAATTACTATCGCGGCCGGACACCGCTGGTAGTCCTCCTCCGGCGGTACTTCGAGTCGATGAAGGCGATGCGCAAAGTGCTTCGACTCGTTGACTGGATGAACGCTCATGGCCTTTCCGCCACTCGGGCGTTAGCGCCTGTGGACGAGCCTCTCGCCCGCGGCCTGTTGGCCAGACTTGAGGAGAATCCCGGGCTGGGGTACCTCGAGTTCGAGCTTCCGACGCTGTGTCTTCGTGGTGGCGTCGACGGCTTTCAAGCCCTGCTGAAGCAATTTGTTCACCAGACGCGGTCAGCGACGAAGATGAACCCTGGGACACACGGAATCAAGGGCGGATCCAATTTCCGCGCGGTGGTCAAAAGCTTACGTGTGGCCGGCCTGACGGTTTCCCTGAGCTCGGAATGCGAAGACAAGATCATGTACATCGTCGCCCTGCGAGACCTGGTGGTGCACTGCGACGGGATTGTCGACGCGACGTTTCTAAAGGCGACGAACACGAATTGGCAGCTGGGCGAGAAGATCAGGCCAACAGTGCAAGACGTTGAGGCCTACCTGCCGGTGCTGTGTGAGGCGGCAGACGCGGTTCAGATGGCGCTCGGCGCGGATCACTTCGGCTCCGGCCAGCGAGAGTTCTTCCCAGGCTCGTTCTGATACGCCAGCGGCGCGACCGTGGACAGCCGTCGGCCCGCTCACTCTCTGAACAGATCGAAACGCCTCACAGTTTGAAGACAGTCCTGATCGATGTCGGCAAGCGTGACGTCGAGCGGCCGGAGATGAGCCTTCACCCGAGCCCGTTCCCCCTCCGAGAGCCCGAATGCGGAGCCGTAGCATGAACGGCCCACTTGAGCCTCGTCGAGCCCCAGGCGCTTTAGATTGTCCTGGTGAAACGAGAACCCGAGAAAGCAGATGACCTGGGCGGAGCGTATTGCATCGTGAGCGGCTGCGAGCGCGGCGGCGTCAACCTTGGCATCAAACACCACGCGTACGCACTCAGCGCCCTTACGAGCCCAATCGACCCATGGCTCGATCGCGCTGAACGGATCATCGATCGGCGGCAGACTGTGCGACAGATCCGGCAGCGAGCCGTGAATATGGGTCACCATCGTTGCCACCTGCGCCCGCCATTGCTCGCCGTCGAGTGGCAGCGGTGCGTACGTGCGCCAATGGGCGCCGAGGAGTCGGTGCTCAATATTCCTGTCGAAGTTGAATGTCACGAAACGGACCTGGACATTGCGGCTTCGAAACTGGAGGGAGGTATTTGCGCCCTCGATCATCCGCGCGATGACGTACTCGAGCCAGTCTCCCTTCTCTAGGACGCCAGGTCTGGACGCCTTGTGTTGTTCTGAAGCGGCCAACTGGATCGCGGCTCCCATCAGAAGCGCGATGACAGCGCGACCAATTTCAACGGTCTCGCTTTTGTGTTGCCGTGTGGCAAGGTACGCGTCGATTGACTCCGCAGGATGTTGCCGCGCGTGCGCGAACCAATACTGCAACGCCTCCGAGCTAAAGCCGGCTGCCAGCAGGATCTTGTAGATCGGCGAGTGCGCATCAGAGCTGACCGCGCGTCGCCACAGCTCATCGCCGACCGGCAACCCATAGGGGCGGCTCGCACCGGCGCCGACGATGAACGTAACAGGCAAAAGAGGCATCAGTTGAGCGAGAGCGACTCCGGCGTTTGGAAAGCGCGCACACCGACGGCGACACGAGATGATAACGCTTCCAGCGGCGCAGTCGCCTACCGCTGACGCCGTCTTCCATTCCCTCTCCATTACTGGCGCCATCCGCAGATTGTTCGTCAAGTCTCGAATGGTGAACTTGCGCGACCGTCGACGCCTGTCGAACAGATGCCGTTCGAGCCAGCGCCCTTGGTCGGCCAGTGTCTTCAGGGGGCTGCCGCCGCGGTCTGCGCCTCTTCGGCCGAGGAGATGCTCAACGTTTTGGCGTTGCTTGCGCCCGGCATCATGGTTGAAACGCGTTACATTGCCGAGGCTTGCAAGCTGTCCAACGCC
>JANYLD010000248.1 GCA_025363835.1 Armatimonadota bacterium | reverse complement strand
GCGAGCAAGCTCTCGCACTCCCAAATGGGGAGGGGCTAAAAAGAAGGAGGCGAGAGCCTTATTAAGCTCTCGCCCTGTCGAACTGCAGCTCACGCTTTGGAGTTGCTTGCGGTGCTATGGATTTAGTTTCCGTATGATTGCATCTGTTGGTACAGTATTCCGCCAGCTTCCTAAGCGCTCTTTCGGAAGTTGCATCCAGGCCCTGCGGACTTGTAAGACACAGGCCCAAAAGCGAGAATGCTTCTTCCTCACTAAGCTTTAGCCCGCCTTCCGGATCGTGTCCAGTTGACATGGCTTCCTCCTATTGAGAACGCGCTACGTAATTGTAGACGCACTTTTCATCTCGAAAAGTCGAAGTCCCAGGCAACTTTCTCAAGATTCTCGTAATTTTCGCAAATTTGATGCGAAAGGAGCTCGTCGGTATACTAGAAACATGCCCGAGGGCGAATACTTGCAGTATGGCGGCCAAGCCATCGTCGAGGGAGTGATGATGCGGTCGCCGCGGTATTTTGCGGTCGCCTGTCGTGCCCCCAATCAAGAGATCATCGTGCGGTGCGAACCGCTTGAGAAGACGTGGATTGGACGCCAAAAATGGCTGAAGAAGCCGTTCCTCCGAGGATCCCTTGCTCTATTTGACGCCATGGGTTTGGGAATCAGGGCGATGAGCTTTGCCTCTAAGATTCAACTCGATCCCCAATACGCGAAGCGTGCGGAAGGGGATGTGGCCGCCGAGGTTGATCAAGCCGCAGCCGCTTCGGGCGGAAAGATCCAGGATGCTGCGATCGGAGCGAGCATGTTCATTGGAATGGCCATCGGGCTGTTCATCTTCGTGTATCTCCCGAACCTCCTCGCCCAGACTTTGCAAAAGCAGGGCTGGTCGGGCATGAAGATCAACGCGCTGGCCGGCCTGTTCAAAATCATCGTCTTCTTTGGCTATCTCACGCTCATCGGCAGCTTCCGAGACGTAAAGGAAATCTTCAAATATCACGGGGCCGAGCACAAGGCGATCAACACGTTAGAGGCCAAGCAAGAATTGAACTTGGATAACTGCGTGAAGCAAACGCGGCTTCATCCGCGGTGTGGAACCAGCTTTGCGATCATCGTCCTGTTGCTGAGCGTGATCATCTTCACGTTCGTCCCTCGTTATCCTTTGGGAGATAACCACGGGATCTTTCTCAACACGACGATTCGCCTTTGCCTTGAGATCTTAATTCTCCCCTTCATAGCGGGCGCTTCTTACGAGGTCATCCGGATAGCGGGGAAGTTCAAGAATAGCGGAGTCGTTCACACGTTCCTTTGGCCCGGACTGATGAGCCAATACATCACGACTCGCGAGCCGGAGGCGAAGCATATCGAGGTCGCCTTGGCTTCTTTAAGAGCGGTTGTGGCGGCCGAGGCCGGCGAAGCGACGGCTCCGACGGAAGGGCAGTTGGATGAGAGCGCGGCGGAGATCGCTTGATCGGCCAGTGCTGAGTGCTAAGCCTAGAGACCTGAGCCTAAAGCCCAAAGCCCAAAGCCCAAAGCCTAAAGCCGAGAGCCTAAAGCCTAAAGCGAGAGCCTTCACTCGTGATAAGCCATGATCGCGTCCATGACCGGGTCCTGGTTTTTGGAGTAGGCGGCAAAGGTGGCCGGGATGTAGATTTCGGGCGAGATCCATTTGCGGTGGTCCATGGCTACCGAGTTCTGCCAGTAGAGGTCAGAGATGCTGCCGCTCATGTGCGTGTATCTCAGATCGACGGGGATTGATTCTCCGATGAAATTTGGACTCGAGCCTGTCGGCTCGCCGGCAAAGATGGCGTGCGTATAGCGGTCGACTTGAGTGACGAAACACATGGCGGCGGAAAAAGTGTTTTTGCCGGTGATCACAAACAGCTTCCCGCGCTGATTTATCTTGGACGCAGCCAAGCCTAAAACAAGAGGCTGGTTGAGGAAGTTATTTCCTCCGCCATTGAAGCGCGTATCCACGACCATCCGATCGACGTCATGTGTGTCGACGAAGCCGAACAGCTCTTTGGCGAAGTCGGCCACGGTCTGATCAGGAGCGTCTGAGCCCGCATTGTACTGGAAGAAAACTGTCTTGGTTTCGGGGAGATATTCATACCAAAAGGGCTTATCGCGATGTCGGTAGGCAAGCGGCTTTTCCGCCGGACCTTGATTTCCATAACGGATCCAGGTTGCGTCCGGATCGTTGGCATCCGCGTTCAGCGTGACCTCTTTTTGCTTGCCATCCTGTTGGAGCTTGAGCAAAACGCTCTTGTCGCTCGGAGTAAGGCCAAGGCCGTTTAGGCAGCGTGGCTTTCGAAGGTATCGGGGCCCTTGAGCGAGTACCCATTGCGAATTTTCATAGCCGAACAGTTTTGAAACGGCAGGAAGTAGTTCGTCGACTCCGTGCCCGTCAATGGCTAGCAGCTTTGCGCCAAGCAGGTCCTTTTGAGCTGGCGTCGTAGATGTGACGAATAGGCCGTCATTGAAGGAGACAAAAGCGATGGGAAGGCCATCGGAACTGCCGTGCATCGGGCGAATTCCGGTGTGTCCGTCTCCCATCAGGGCCCCCATTTCCATGAAGCGGACCATGACTTGGTTGTCGGTCAGGGAGGGAAGAGCTTTTACGAACTCGTCCGCGAAATGGTCGACGCCGGTGCCGCCTAAATATTTCTCGCGGTAGTCCAGCCGCTTCAACTCTCTTTGATAGAAGCGGATGTCGTGGGTAAGGCCGTCGATGCGGTTGAGCTTGGACACATCCTCATCGTCGACAAGCCGATGGTATTCGGGAAGGTCGTGGAGGGACTTCAGGTCCTCGTCGTTAGGGATGTCGCGAAGGTTCCGAAAGCCGAGATCGATGGAGTCTTTCAGCTTGGCGAAGGCTTCTGTCTTCTTTCCGGAGAGTGCGTAGCAGCAGGCCTGAAAGTAGGGCATGTCCCACGGATAGCTGACTCCGAGATAGTCTGCTTTCTGAAGAGGATCCATCGCTTCCGCATATTTCTTCTCCATGTACCTGGCGCGGCCCAGTTCAAGCCAAGCGGTTGCGTCGGTGGGGTTCTGCGCCGTCACTGCTTCCCATGCACTCTCCGCGCCGGTCCAGTCTTTGGCGGCGGTCTTCGCTTTGGCTTCGTTTCTGGGATTCTCAAGACTCGAGAGTGTGCCGGAGAAACTGGAGAGGACGATTGTGGCAACGCATGCGGCAAGCATGGAGTTAGCCTAGCCTCAGCAGGCGGCTAAACACTTGGATCATCGAAACCAATTTAGATCGGAGGGGGAAACTCCGAGTTTGGCTCGCACGATCCTTGCCAGATAGCTTTGGTCGCAGAAGCCGCACTCCGCGGCGGCTTCTCCGAGGCTCATTCCGGTGAAAACTCGTTCGAGCGCGTGGAGAATGCGAGTCTGGTGCAGATAGTCAGTCACTGTGCACCCGTAACGGCCGCGAAAAGCGCGGGCCAGGTACACAGGATGCACGGACGCCTCGATCGCAAGCGAGGTTAGGGACAATGGAAGCATATAGTCCGCGTCGATCCGGTCTCGTACGTGACGAAGCCAAGTAGGAGGCTCAGACTCTTGGGATCCTTGGCAGACGTCGAGCATTTCTAAGAGCTCGATTCCGAAGTTCTCAAGCGATTCATCTCGCGACTTTTCCAACCCGGCCAGAAGTTGAAGCGCGCGTTTTTTGGCAAGCGGGCGCTCCAGAAGCCAACCATCGCGGCGCCTCAGCTTTGGGGACTCAATTTCATCCAGCCAGGTCTGATTGAAGGCGATGTTGAGCCCTGTCATCCCCTTTTTCCCAACTTCGGTTTCATGTGCCGAATGGTGGCTGTGAAACAGCAGGGAGGATTCTGGCTGGACACCGGATCGGCAGTTTGCCTCCTCGAAGTGGTCGCCGGCGACGAGGAAGAAGAAACCTGGATGCTCGTGGCTGTGTTTTGGCAACTTACCGTTTGCCTCGTATTGACAGAGGGTTAAGCACAGTCCCTTTGTCTTTCGCTGGACTGTTTGGTGTCCAAAGTATTTGCCTGGTGGAAGCCGCACGGTTTCTACTACTGGATCGACTTTGCGCTGGGTTTCTCAGTGGGCCTTTTAATCGGAAGGATCTTGTGATGGTGCAGCTTAAAGGAAAATGATGGAGCTAATGATCTCGGTGAAAACGCAGGTCAGTTCGTCGCGCCTCGTAATCGGACCAGTAAAGGTCAGTTCCAGCGGTTGGGAATTCGGAGTGACTGTGACAGAATGCCAAGAGCATCTTCCGTGGTGCCGATAATGGGTATAGAACCATTCGTTCGAGCCAAACTTTTCGAGGCGCCGGATCTTCGGTCTATATCTCAACGTTATGAGGCGAACTCTGAGCGGCGACCGGACGAACATGTTCATGCCGAGTTCGGTGGTATTTGTTTCCGCCCTGTCTTCCAACAAGCAAATGCATAGAAATGCTCCCGACTTATAATCCCAACTTTCCCTTGCCCTCAAAACCAGGGGGCCCCTGCTGACACCTGTGCGAGCGCGGACTTCAGGTTCATCGATGTCATAAGACCAGTCGGAAGGAATCCGTATTTCTAGCCGAACTCCGTGCCCGTGCGTTGTGACCGTCTGCCAGGTAGCCAATGCACTCACGACATATCGTCGTTACTGAACCTAGGAATGGTTCGAAGATGATCCAGTTACGGCCGGCTCAGAGCCTGTTCAGGCAACCAACGTTTCGAGAGGCGTCACAGAGTAAAGTTTCACCTGCATGCCAACCCAAAACCACGCGTTGTTTTATGAAGATATCCAGATTGGAAAGCAGTATGGCTGTGGCTCGGTGACTCTTAGCCTCGAAGAAATCAAAACGTTCGCACGCCAATATGACCCGCAGCCGTTCCACTTGGATGAAGAGGCGGCGGGGAAGAGTGTTTTTGGGAGTTTAGTAGCGAGCGGGTGGCAAACCGCGGCGCTAACGATGAGGTTGCGGGTGGAAGGGGAGTTGCAATTGCAGGGCGGGTGGATCGGGCTCGGGGTTGATAAGATCGTCTGGCCAAACCCTGTTCGGCCGGGGGATACTTTGACGGCTTTCACGGAAGTGGTGGAGGCGCGGGAGTCTCAGTCGAAGCCGCAATATGGGGTGATCAAGGTGCGGACGACTACTTTCAATCAGCGGGAGGAGCAGGTCTGCGAAGTGGTGTCTAATCAGTTTGTGTTAAGGCGACCGGCAGGGCAACCTGATACATCACTGAAGACAACAATTGCTGAGGAGGTTTGACACTTGATAACAAAGCTACCAGTTCCGGAACCCCCATCCCCAACCCTTCCCCCTCTCCTG
>JANYLD010000237.1 GCA_025363835.1 Armatimonadota bacterium | reverse complement strand
ATCGATTGCGAAAGTTTAGGCTCCGAGGCAAGGAAAAAGCAGGCATCGAATTCGGCCTGGCCGCCCTAACCTTTAATCTCCAGATCCTTACAGGGCTCATCCCCTGAAAATCCCACACGAAAGCCCAGATGGAGTGTTTTTGGGCGCACAACCCACTCTTTCGCGATCCCATTTCGCCCCCTCCGGGAAAAATCATCACTGGACCTCGCTTTTTAATTGCACTGTCGAGCCATTGCAACAGTCTCCAAGCTCTCGCACTCCCAAACATTCTGAAACTTCGCTACAATCTGCCGTGCTTGAAGCGAACGAGGAAGAACGGGCCCAGCGCAATAGGGTGCTAACCGCCGTTCGCACCTCAGTCGAGTCCAACATCCGGATCCGCCTGCCAGCCTACGACAAGGATTTCAGCCGCCCCGCCGTCTCCGCCCTTGCCTCCGTAGGAGTCGAGCCCAACCCCTTCGGCGGCACAATCGGCACCTACCGCTATCAATTCGAAGGCGAAGAGGACCTCCTCCACTTGATCGTCACCCGCCAAGACGGCTCCCAAATCTCCGCCGAAGAGGGCCAGTCAGTCGCGAAGTTCCTTTTACCCACCATGCCGGTCGGCCTCATCTGGATCCGGCCGGGCGAATTCTCCCAGCACTTCTACTGCGGCCATGACGATCTCCTAAAACATGTCGTCGCATAGGCTAGTTTGGGAGTTCGAGAGCTTGCTCGCGCTTTTGCGGTGATTGGGCCTAGCGCACGGCTCACAAACGCACCACAAAAGCGCGAGCAAGCTCTCGCACTCCCAAATAGCGCTCCGTCGATTTACGATTTACCATTTACCATTTACTCCCAAATACCTCAAAACCTGATGTATGATTACCTCAGGAATCGAGGTATAAGAAAACCATGGCCTTCAGAGAAGATTTGGACACGCTTGTGCTCGCCGTTCTCCAAAGCGGCCCTATGCACGGCTACGAAATCTCCCGCCGCATCAGAGAACTGAGCGAGAAAGTCCTCAGCGCCGGAGAGGGCAAGCTCTACCCTTGCCTCCACAAGCTGGAGCAAGATGGTTATGTCCAAGCCGAGTGGATCCCGCAAGAAAACCGCCCGGCCCGCAAGGTCTACTCCCTCACCGACAAAGGCTCCGGTGCCATCGTCGAAAAGCGAAAAGCCTGGGAAGCCTTCGCCACCGGCGTCACAGCCATCCTCAACCCACCCAAGCCGGAGGCTTCCCATGGATAACCGATTCGAACAACAGCCTCAACGATTCCCCACAGCATCGACTGAGCCAACAGCCACACAACCGCTCAAGTACACGTCATGGCTCCTCGTTGAGTTGGAGCGGCTGCTTAGGGAGATGCCCGCCGAGGACCGGCACGAGTGTCTTCAAGAAGTAGAAGAGCATCTGACCTGCTGCAAGCTTGCTCTGGAAGAAATTGGAATAGACCCATCTGAAAGCGACCACGAGGCAGTTCGGCGTTTTGGCGATCCAGAGACATTCGCCACTCAAGCGCTGGACTCGCACAAGCCTGCGCGTCGAGACGCGAGAGTCATGGCCCGCGTTACCGCGGGAGTTACCATTTTCGCAATGGTATGGCTCATCCTCGGAGTCTTTAATATGGTCCTGGTCTGGCCCCTGTTGATCCTGAGCTGCGCAATCGTTGTCGGCTATTCGTGGAAGTTCCGATTCCAATTAGCGGGCATTCTCAAAGGCGGAATTCTGGCGACCCTATGCCTGAGCCTGTACATTGGCGTCGCCTACATTAGACTGGGAGACTACGGTGGGTTAGGAATAACAACGCGGTGGCAAGTGCCGAGCATCAAAGCGGACTCCGAAAGAATTGTGGCGCTTACCGACCAGGCTTTAGCGCAATGTGACCCTATTCAGATGGCGTTCCGAAAAGGCGAAGGGTCCGTTAAACAAACTGCTTTCTATTCGGGAGCCTCGTACCCAGCGTTTGAAGGGAGCGTTCCCGGGATCTCCGACGCTCCACTGTATAAAATCGTTCATGTAAACGACTTCAAACAAGCCGCCGATTCTTGGGAGAACTACAAGAACAACTTCCAGGGCAATTGGTCGCGAGACGGAATGGATGCGGTCTCCGATTCGATCGCCGCTGACCATGCGGGCGATAGCTTATTCAGTCCGGCGATGGCCGTCCAAGGCGCTCAAGCCGGCCTTCTCGTCACCTTTTTCGCACTCTGCCTCAACTTCGTGACCCACGTGATCCACCTGTGCTCGGATCGACAAAGAACTTCACGAAGGAGCCGACTCGCTTAGGGAAACAAGCCATGGCAAAACACGAATTTGAGACACTGAGCCCGACGACATCCCAACCGGTGCTCATACCGGGCCAACCCGAAGCACTCCGACATGCAAGTTGGTTGCTGGTTCAGTTGGAACTCGAACTGGAACCTCTTGAAGAACACTTGCGAATCGAGACGCTCTCAGAGGTCGAAGAGCATCTGCGTTGTAGCAGACTAGCGCTGGAAGAATTAGGACTCGGCCCAATCGAAGCCGACCGCGAAGCCGTCGAGCACTTCGGCTCGCCGGCCCGTTTCGCCCGCCAAGTCATCAACTCCCACAAACCCAAGCCCATGCCGCAGCCGGCCCTATGCCTTCTGACGGCGGCCAGCTTCCTGTTTCTCGCCTTCACACGCTCTATCATGGATTCCAACGCGACCGCGGGGGTCCTCGGCCTGTGGTGTGCACCCCTCGCCTTCATCCTTCTGTCTTGGCGAGCGCGTACGTTCCAATGGAAGGCGCTGGCGAAGACGGGGCTGGCCTTTGGAGCTTTCTTGACCCTCTTCATGGGCTTCGCTTGGGTGAATCTGACCAATGACGGCGGTATAGGAGAATCACCCCGATGGGCTTTAGCAGACCTCAAGGCCAGATCTGAGCGCGAAATGACGCTCATCCCCGACGCTATCAAGCGCTGTGATCCCATTGAGCAAACCTTTGAGAAGGGCAAGCAGGTCGTCCAAAACAGCCGGTGCTTCACCCGGGCCGGTTACCTGGAGTACCAGATGACCGGTATAGCCTACGCTCCATTCATGCCCCCTTACACGGTCGCCTTCGATCCGAACTATGCGCAAGCGGCTCGAAGCTGGCAGGAATACAGCCAAGAGAAAGAGACCTTACAGGCTTATCTAGAAATCTTGCCCTCAGAAGCACGTGCCTGTGACCTGGCTGCCAGGAAACCGTTCGATCCGATTCCAGCCTCCCAAGGAGCTCTCGGCGCCCTCTTTCTCACAGCAGTCGCCCTCCTCCTCAATTCTTGCGTCTTCGTCCTCCGGTCCGTCTGGGACCTCACGGCGCGCAGAATTAAACGAACTCTGGCTTAGGGACTTGAACACATGGCGAACAGCAAACAGGAATTGATTGGAGAAATTCGGGGCCTCTCGCGGGGCCGAATCGATTCGCGACAGCAAGAGGTAATCATCGATGAGGTCCAAGCGCACCTCGATGCGGCGATCAAAGCGAGGCTAGAGCTTGGACTCTCAGAAGTCGAAGCACAAGAAGAAGCCGTCTCCGCCTTCGGAGACCCGCTGGACTTCGTAACGAAGATGGTCTTGCGCCACCCCTCACCAAAGCACTCGTGGTTCGACCGAAACGTTTGGAAGGCACTTCTAGCAAGCACCGTCTTCCTTAGCGTTTTCTGTGTCTATCTCGTGAAAACCCGAGAGCTTCTCGACAAGGACCTTTCAATCTGGATCGGCACGCCAGTCCTCATCATCAGCCTCCTCCTTGCGCGGTGGATTTGGCGCGCTAGTTTGACTGCCAATCGGCCGCAGTTCCTCCCTTTGCTTGTGACGTGGCTCATGGCTGTCCCGCTTGTGGCCTTAGCTTGGTCTTTCGGTGGCTTTACGCCGGAGTTCACGGCCGCGCCAACCTGGTCAACGGACCAGCAGCCTGAGTTGCGATTGGCGCAGGTGCAAAAGAATCTGGATCATAACAAGCTTCTAGAGCAGCAATTCACCGACGCCGTAATTCGCCACCAATCCGCCCTCCCATCCAAGAACCCGACGAAGCCTGTTTGGCACAAGTCGGACGGCTTCGAGTACACGGACTCCTTTGAACTGGTCCCCGCTAAATCAAGCACGGACGCTGACGCGATATGGCGGCGATTGACGCCAAAAGCCTACGAGATCATCAACTCGCGAAAATATGCCTACGGCATGGAAGTCGGATACTTCCAGAGCATCATAGACCGCCCCCTTTGGCTTGACGCCATCTACCACCTGCCGCCCGGAATTTACGTCGGAAGTATGTGGTGGGCTGTTATGGCCGCTATCAGCCTGGTCGCTTGGTTCGTACGCGCGTTCGCGCTCATGTTGAAAGATTTAAGGCGTCCATCCGGAGGCATCGTGGCGTGAAAAAGACCGTTGAAGGATTGATAGATGAGATTAGGGAGATAGCGGCTGGCAAGATTGACGCTAGGCGGTTGCAAGAAGTCACCGACGAGGTGCGCACTCATTTGGACGCATCGATTCAGTCGCGCCTTGAATTGGGACAAGTGCCCGGCCTCGCGGAGCTTGAAGCGATCGAAGCGTTCGGCTCCGCCAAGTCGTTTGTGAGCTCCCTGTTGATCTGTAAACGGCCTCGACTCGGACCAGTACTATCGATCGTCGCCACATTCTTGAGCACCGTTGCCGTGACCACTCTCGTTTGGAGCGTCTTCTGCAACGCCGAGGAATCGAAAACGTGGGCAGAGCTGGCCGTCTTGTGCGCGGCTTTACCCTCGGTTTTAGCTGGTTGGAAAATGGGACGAGTGGGAATGAAATGGCTTGCCGGTGTCGGCACTACGTCTTTGGCAGCAGCCGCGATTGCGCTATCCATCGGCTATGTCGCAATATCCAATCAGGGCGGCTTTGAACCTCGATATATCGTAATGGTCATGGCACGAGGGCTCCACGTTTCTGAAGTCCCAGCGTATCTCGATTCTCAACGATCAGGCTTCAAGAAAACTAAAGAGGCCGAAATCGCCTTTATCAATTCCAATCCTCCACCCTTTAACATTCCGGTTACGGTCAACTCAGTTGCTGGAACCAGCTATAAGTTGGCCAGATCGCGCCGCGAAGCACTCTCGATACTTCGCCAGGTAGAAGTGAAACAGGAGAAATTCTGGGAAAGCGCATGGCCGATTGCGAAAGCTGTTACCGCAGATGAGCAACAGGAGCTGACAACCCCGTTCTGGTTGAACACGCTCAGGCTTTTGCCAATCACCCTACTCATGTCCGGAGCCGTATTTCTCTTCAATCTACTGGCCCAAACTCTGGGAGCCTTGGCCAAAGTCCTAAGTGGCCAACCCCCGCTGCCAGACCGCCGTGTGATATGACCACTACCAAAACTGTTGAAGGCTTGCTCGGGGAAATTCGCGGTCTCGCAAACGGTCGCATCGACTCGACACGACTCGAAGA